>CALJYC010000264.1 GCA_937984275.1 uncultured bacterium
CAAGTCGAGATGAAGATTCGCTCCCGCGTCAAGAAGCAAATGGAGAAGACGCAGAAGGAGTACTACCTGAATGAGCAGATGCAGGCCATTCAGAAGGAGCTCGGCGAGCGCGACGAGTTCAAGAGCGAGATTCAAGAGCTCGAGGCGCAGCTCAAGCAGAAGAAGCTCTCCAAGGAGGCCCACCTCAAGGCGCGCAAGGAGCTCAAGAAGCTCAAGATGATGCAGCCGATGAGCGCGGAAGCGACGGTCATCCGCAACTACATCGACTGGGTGCTCGCCCTACCATGGGGCGACAAGAGCGAAGAGAACTACGACATCGACGCGGCCGAACAAATCCTCGAGGAGGATCACTACGGCCTCAAGAAGCCCAAGGAGCGCATCGTCGAGTATCTCGCCGTGCAGGCGCTCGTAAAGAAGCTCAAGGGACCTGTGCTCTGTCTGGTGGGCCCTCCCGGCGTCGGTAAGACGTCGCTCGCAAAGAGCATCGCCCGGTGCACGGGTCGCGAGTTCGTGCGCTTGTCCCTTGGCGGCGTGCGCGACGAGGCCGAGATTCGAGGCCACCGGCGCACGTACATCGGCGCCCTGCCCGGCCGGCTGATTCAGTCGCTGCGCAAGGTCGGAGCCAACAACCCCGTGTTCCTGCTCGACGAAATCGACAAGATGTCGGCCGACTTCCGCGGCGACCCCGCGTCGGCGCTGCTCGAGGTCCTCGACCCGGAGCAAAACCACAGCTTCAACGACCACTACCTCGACCTCGACTACGACCTGTCCGACGTGATGTTCATCACCACGGCGAACACCTTGCAAGGCATCCCGCTTCCGCTCCGGGACCGCATGGAGATCCTCGAGATCAGCGGCTACACCGAGTACGAGAAGCTCAACATTGCGACGCGCTATCTCGTGCCGCGCCAGCGCGAGAACGCCGGCCTCAAGGACATCGACATCGAGATCAGCGAGAACGCCATCCGGCAGATGATCCACTACTACACGATGGAAAGTGGCGTTCGAAATCTCGAGCGCGAGATCGGCAGCGTCTGCCGCAAGATCGCGCGGCAAGTTCTCAAGGACGGCGAAGAGTCCAAAGAGAACAGCTATCACGTCGAGGCCAAAGACATCGCGCAGTACCTCGGCGTTCCGAAGTACCGGCCCGACAAGGCCAGCGAGAAAGACCACGTGGGTCTCACCAACGGCCTAGCGGTCAACGCGTTTGGTGGCTCGATCCTCGAATGCGAAGTCGCGGTGGTGCCCGGCAAAGGCAAGCTCAACATCACCGGCTTGCTCGAAAAGGGCATGCAGGAGTCCGCGCAGGCAGCGATGAGCTACATCCGCTCGCGCCAGAAGGTGCTCGGCCTCGAGAAGGACTTCCACTCGAAGTACGACGTGCACGTTCACTTCCCGAGCTTCGTGCCCAAGGATGGACCGAGCGCCGGCATCACGATGGCCACCAGCATCGCCAGCGCCCTTCTCAAGATTCCGGTCCGAAAGAACGTCGCGATGACAGGCGAGATCACCCTTCGAGGCCGCGTCCTTCCGATCGGCGGCCTCAAGGAAAAGCTCCTCGCTGCGCACCGAGCCGAAATCACCGTCGTGCTCGTCCCGAAGGAAAACCAAAAGGACCTGAAGGAAATCCCGCGCCGCGTCCTCAACGCGCTTCGCATCGTTCTGGTGGAACACATGGACGAAGTCCTCCGAGAGGCGTTGGTCCTCAGCGCCCCCGACGCCCTGTTCGGCGAACACCAGGTCCGTCCCCTAGAGTATCGCGACGGCGAGCTAATCACCCCAGACGCCCCCGACCCCGAGGACGTCCCCGAACCCACAGTAGACCCCCCCGGCGCCCGCCAATAGGGGACACTCTCCGGGTCCGCAACCCACTGTTCTCAAAGGGTTTTTCGCCGAAAGATCGCAACGCCTGCTGCCTCGCCACTCTGAGGGCATGCTGCGCATCGCTGCGATCTTTCCCGTAGATCGTTCGTGATTTCGGGGGGTTATGGGGGTGGAGAGTGTCCCGGTTGGACAGGGAGGGTGTGGGGGGTCATGCTCGCGGGCACTTTGGGCGGGTAGCTCAGTGGTAGAGCGCTGGCTTTACACGCCGGACGTCGCAGGTTCGACCCCTGTCCCGCCCACCCCGCCCCGTAGAGGCGATGCGGAGCATCGCCCACGGGGCTGTTCTGGGCCTTCTCGTCGGGCGGTGAATCGGGTTCTTGGCCCTTTTTTCGCTGGTTCATGGGACATGTGGCCCTAGAGTTGCTAACTCTTAGTCAGTGACTGACTGGCGGTCAGTCGCGCGAAGCCCCGTGGGCGATGCGGAGCATCGGCTTTACGGGGGAGGGCAAGCGATGGCAGTAGCGGCTCGGAGGGAGCGGGAGCGGATTGCGCGGCGAGAAGCGATTCTCGATGCGGCGCAGGAGCTGGTCGCCATGCAGGGCTACCACGGAATGCGGATGGATAGCGTCGCGGAGGCCGCCGAGCTGAGCAAGGGCACGCTGTATCTGTACTTCGAGAACAAGGATGCACTGTGCGCGGCGGTTGCGACCCGGCTGCTCGACACGCTTCTGCCCTTCATCGAAAGCGCGCTCGAAGACGCATCCACGGGTCTGGACGCGGTCCAGCGGTTGCTGAAGAAATACTACGACTTCACCCAAGAGAACCCTCACCACTTTCGGTTCGCGATGGAGTGGTTGAGCGCGGGCGAGCGCATGGATGATTCGACGGAAGCATTTCAGATCTACCGCGGCCGGGTGGGCCATATGTTGTCGCTGGTGGTCACTTCGCTTCAGCGTGGCCAGACCGACGGCAGCATCCGAGCTGATATCGAGCCCCTCCCCCAAGCCATCCAGCTCTGGACGAGCTTCCTCGGCGTGGTGATGGTGGGACTCAACAAGGAAGGTATGGCGCAGAGAATTCCTGTGCCTGTGGATTTGGAGCAGCTCGTGCCCCTACACCTCGACGCGATGGTCCGAGCACTTTCGAGCGGAGAAGCTTTATGACGCGAGGCGCGATTCTCATCCTGCTGTTCGCGACACTCGCCGTCGGGTGCAACTACACCAAAGAAACGGACCCGCCGCCGCCGGTGGAGGTCCCGGCGACGTACACAGAAGGCGCGGAGGTTCCACCGCCGCCTGATCAGGAGAAGACCGAGCCGGTGCGAGACGCGCGTTGGTGGCGGCAGATGGGCGACCCTACGCTCAATGCGTTGATCGAAGAGGCGCTGCGCCGCAACCAGGGTGTCCGCGCAGGTTGGGCCCGAGTGCGCCAGGCGCGGTACATCGCCAATCAGGTGCGCGCCGCGCGGATGCCTCAAATCGGTGTCCAGGGCGACTATACCATCGGTAGAGAGATTCAGGTGTTCGGCGAGTTCGAGTTTCAGAACGCCACCGGGTCGCTCCCGATATCGTACGAGGTCGATCTCTTTGCTCGGCGGGCTCGCGACCACCAGGGCGCGAAGCTCGACGCCCAAGCCGCGCGGCTCGACCAGGAGGCGCTTGCCATCACCATCTCGGCGGAAGTCGCAGAAGCGTGGTTCGATTCCATCAACGCACGGATCGAAGTCGCCGTCGTGCAAGAACAGCTCGAGACCGACCTCAAGTTTCTCGAGCTTGTCGAACTCCGGTACCGAGAAGGCTTGAACTCTGCAGTCGACGTGCACCAACAACGGCAGCGCGTCGCGAGCCAGCGCGCGCTCCTCGCTCTCGCCGAGGGGCAGACCGATTTGACCGACCAACGCCTGTCGGTTTTGCTGGGCGAGGCTCCCGGACGACGTTTTCCGGTCGATGATAGAGTGTTGCCGGACATCGGACCTACCCCCGACATCGAGGCACCCGCAAGCCTTCTCGAGGCACGCCCCGATATCCGAGCCGTGCAGAGGCGAGTCGAAGCCGAAGACCGCCGTGTCGCGGCCGCCGTCGGTGCGCGACTGCCCGTCATCACGCTCGGTTTCACGCCGGGGTACAAATGGCTTCAATTCACCGGCGAAGATAGGGACCCCACGAGCCCGACTGTCGGGCAGGACGTGACGAACTCCGGCAGCGGCCTCGTTTGGAACGCCGGCGCCCAGCTGTCTGTTCCCCTCTTCGACGGAATCGCAGGCTGGTCGGCGATCAAGGCACAGCGCGCAGTGCTCGACCAGCTCATGGAGCAATACGCCGAGACGATTCTCGCAGGCTTGATCGAAGTCGAGAGCACCCTCGTGCTCGAACGCCAAGAGCGGCTCCGCATTCAGTTCCTCGAAGACGAGTTCCGCTTGGCCAACATCACCCTCGAAGCGACCCGGGATCGCTACCGAGCCGGGCTCAGCGACTTCTTGCCGGTTCTAACGGCGCTCGCGACCCGGCAGCGCTCCGAGCTTCAGCTCGTCGCCGCCCGACGGCAACTGGTTTCCTATCGCGTCCAGCTCTATCGAGCGCTCGGAGGCGCGTGGCCCGAAGAATTTGGAGAGCCCGAGAATGACTAAACGAACGGAGCGTCGCTTGAAGTGGGCCCTCTCGATCGGCGTGCTCGTGGCCGCGGCTGGGGTGGCGTTCATTTTGGTCGCGACGAAAGAAGAGCCGCCACGCGCCGAGAAGCCACTCGAAGGAACCTTGGTCGAGGTTATCCAGATCGGCACGAGCACGCACGACGTCGATCTCCACGCCAAGGGCACCGTGGTGCCTGCCAAGGAAATCGTGCTGCAGGCAGAGCTCGGCGGGCGTGTCATCTGGCAGAGCCCTGAGCTCGTCGCAGGCGGTCGCTTCAAGACGGGCCAGCCGATGGTCCGCATCGACCCCCGGGACTACCAGCTCGCGGTGGAGTCGTACCGCTCCCGGGTGAACCGGGCCAAGCTCGACCTCTCCATCGAAGCCCGTCGAGGCGAGGTCGCCAAGCGCGAGTGGAATGCGTTCGGTGAGATGGACGTCTCCGATGAGCAGCGAGCCCTCGCCCAGCGCGAGCCCCAACTCGAAGCCAACAGGCTTGCACTCAAAGCTGCGCAGAGCGCGCTCAAGAAGGCACAGCTAGATTTGACGCGCGCCACGCTTCGCGCCCCGTTCAACGCGATGGTGGTCAGTGAGAGCGTCGACACAGGCCAGCTGCTCAGCCCGCAAACCTCGGTGGCGCGGCTCGTCGGCACCGACGACTACCATGTGCAGGTCTCCGTCCCCGTGGCTTCTCTGCGAACCGTACGGGCCCGCACTGCGGATGCGCCCGGCTCCGAGGCCAAGGTCGTGCAGCGAGTCGGACAAGGGACCATCGAGCGAAGCGCCGAAGTGATCCGGCAGCTGCCAGACCTCGACCCGGGCGGCGCAATGGCGCGCCTCTTGCTCAACATCGAGAACCCGCTCGGCAATCGGGGCGACCTGCCTTTGCTGCTCGGCTCCTTCGTAGATGTTGCCATCGCCGCGCAACCCATCGGCGAGGCGATTCGCCTTCCTCGAGTGGCACTACGAAACGGTAGCAGCGTGTACGTGATGAACGACCAGAACCTGCTCGAGATCCGAGACGTCCAAATCGCATGGACCGAACCGGACGCGGTTCTCATCACCGGCGGCCTCGCCGCCAACGAGCGCGTCGTCACCAGCCGAATCGCAACGCCGGTGCCGAACATGCTTCTACGCACGGCCGACCAAGCGCCTGAAGCTGCGCCCACCGACCCAAGCGAGCCAGCGGCCCAAGCCACCCCATGACCGCCGGCAACGACTTCAATCCTGACACAGAGCACGGGCCCGTCGCCTGGATGGCGAAAAATCCCGTCGCGGCAAACGTCCTGATGCTCATCCTGATCGTCGGGGGCCTCGTAACCCTGGCTTCCGGAATCAAGCAGGAGGTGTTCCCTGAGGTCGAGCTCGACATGGTCTCGATCAACGTCACCTACCCGGGTGCGAGCCCAGCGGAAGTCGAGCAAGCGGTCGTGCTTGCGGTCGAAGAAGCGGTTCGTGGGATCGATGGGGTCAAGAAGGTCACCTCCTCGGCGACGGAGGGACAGGCGAGCACCCTCGTCGAGCTGTTGCTAGGCGTCGAGACGGACCGAGCGCTAAACGACGTCAAGAGCGCCATCGACCGAATTACCTCGTTTCCGGAGGACGTGGAGCGCCCGACCGTCAGCCTCTTGTCGAACCGGCAGCAGGTCATCTCACTGGTTCTTTATGGGGACGTCGAGGAGGCGACATTGCGATCGGTGGGTGAAAACAGCCGCCGCGCGCTCCTGCAAGACCCACGCATCACCTACGTCGAGCTCTCCGGGATCCGCCCACTCGAAATCAGCATCGAAGTCCCGCAGGCGCAGCTCCGCAAGTTTGGATTGACCCTCGACGAAGTCGCGGCCCGCGTGCGCGCCGCATCTGTGGAGCTCCCAGGTGGGGGCGTGAAGACGCAGGCAGGTGAAGTTCTGCTACGCACGACCGAGCGGCGAGATAGCGGCAGTGAGTTCGGCAATATCATCCTCCTCAGCAAACCGGACGGCTCGCAGGTGCGCGTTCGTGACGTGGCGACCGTGCGGGATGGCTTCCGCGAGATCGACAAGGAGGCGACGTACAACGGCAAGCGCGCTGTCATGATCAACGTGTACCGCGTCGGCAACGAAACTCCTCTCACCGTCTCCGCTGCTGCAAAGGAGTACGTCACGGAGCTCCAGGAGACCTTGCCGGAAGGCCTGTACGCGGCGCCCTGGTTCGACACCGCGGAGATGTACGAAGGTCGACTCTCGCTGCTGATAGGCAACGCGCGCATCGGCCTCGTCCTCGTCCTGTTGACCTTGGGCCTGTTTCTCGAGGCACGCCTGGCATTTTGGGTGACCCTCGGCATCCCGATTTCGTTCGCGGGATCCCTGCTCTTCTTCCCGGCGAGCGAAGTGTCGATCAACATGATCTCGCTCTTCGCATTCATCATCACGCTCGGTATGGTCGTCGA
>CALJYC010000265.1 GCA_937984275.1 uncultured bacterium
CGTGACCTGGGTGACGGGGCTCTCCCTCCGAGTCAGCCCGTTCGGGGATATCCTCGCTGAAGGGAGCGTGAGCATCGTCGACGATGCGACCGTGGTGCGCGGCGCATTGAGCTGGGCGCTACCCGCGAGCGAGCGGCTCGAGGTGCAGCCGGGCTTCTCGATCCTCCGGAGCATCGAGGCAGAAGCCCTGCCCGACGTGAGCCTCCTGCTTCGAGCTCGTTTCGAGGTCTCGTCGTTCTGGGTCGGGGGGCGCTATGGACGGGTGGAGCGCCCGGCCTACCTCGGCCTCGCGCTGGTCTACAATACGATAGACCGACAGCTCGGCGGGGTCTTTGGCGGAGTCCGATTCGAGACCAAGTCTCCTCTCTACGTGTACCTGCTCTACGAATGGCAAGCGATCGAGACCCCGGTAGAGACGGGTCTCGTCCGATCAAACGCTCACTTTCTCACCTTGGGCCTCGGAGGCGCGCCATGACCGATTCGATCAACCAAAGACTCAAGGACCTCGCCGTGAGCGAGACGGGCTTCGTCTTCGACCCCTACAGTGGCGCCACGTTCAGCCTCAATGCCTCGGCCCTCTGCCTGCTCCGCGGCCTAAAGGAAGGCCTGGGCCCCGATGAGCTCATCGCTCGCCTCGAGGAGTCGTTCGATGTGACGGACGCGGATCTGTCCCGAGACATCGACGAGTTTCTCGAGCTGCTGCGCTACAACGGCGTGCTCCCCCAGGAAGGCTCCGACTGAGGTCGACCATGAAGCCTCGAGCCATCGCAGTCACCGGCCTCAACGCCACCGACAACCCGGGCCCCGGAGTCGCGGTCATCCGAGCGCTCCGCGCCGCGCCGGAGCTGGCCGTTCGCACGATCGGACTAGCGTACGACGCACTCGAGCCGGGCGTCTACGCCGAGGACCTCCTGGACGACGTCTTCATGATCCCCTACCCAAAGGAGGGTGTCGAAGCGCTCTCGGAGCGCATTCGCTACATCCACGACCGGGTCGGAGGCCTCGCGGCTATCATCCCGACGCTGGACGCCGAGCTCCCCTCTTTCATCAGCCTCGAGCCGATGTTGGCCGAGCTCGGGATTGGTACCTTCCTGCCGAGTCGAGCGCAGTTCGAGCTTCGCTCGAAGGCGCATCTGATGGAGCTCGGTCGACAGGCGGGCATCGACGTGCCCCGGGCCCGGGTGCTCGGCGACGTCGGTCCGCTCTACGACATCCACAACGAGACGCCCTTCCCCCTCGTGATCAAGGGACCGTACTACGGCGCGACCATCGCGAGGGCGGTCGACGATGCAGTCCAGGCCTTCCAGCAGAGCGTGGCGGCCTGGGGCTTGCCGGTCATCGCCCAGGAATTCGTGGAGGGCGATGAGTACAACGTCGTGGCGGTGGGCGACGGAGAGGGCGGGCTCGTCGGCGCGGTCTCCATGCGCAAGACCTATTTAACGGACAAGGGCAAGGGTTGGGCGGGCATCGCCGTGAAGGATCCCAACCTCCTCGAGATGACCGAGCGATTCATGAGCGCGTCGAACTGGCGAGGGCCCTGCGAGGTCGAGGTGATGAAGGCCCGCGACGGTCGCTACTATCTGATGGAGATCAACCCGCGCTTTCCTGCCTGGACCTTCCTGAGTGTCGGCGCGGGGATGAACCTCCCCGAAGCGGTGGCCCGCTTGGCGATGGGAGAGAGCGTCGCCCCGATGCGTGACTTTCAGGCGGGCACGATGTTCGTGCGGATCGCGATCGACCAGATCGCGACACTCGAAGACCTGCAGACCATGACCACCGCGGGCGAACGAATCCGCGGAGAGGAGAGCGAGCGATGACCTCTTCCGCGAAGAAGCCGCGCTACGAACGTCCGGTCCTCGTCCGCCACCAGAGCGGACTCATGAACAAGTTCGGGCGCGTCCGAACGATGCACCCCCAGACGCATATCGACGGCGTGGCTGTGAAGGACCTGATAGCCGCCCATGGTTCTCCGCTCTTCGTCTTCTCCGAGAAGACCCTCGTCTCCCGATATCGAGAGCTTCGCGACGCCTTCTCCCTCCGCAGCCCCCGTGTACGGATCGCCTGGTCCTACAAGACGAACTACCTCGACGCGATTTGCCGGGTCTTCCACCGCGAGGGCGCATGGGCCGAGGTCGTGAGCGAATTCGAGTACGACAAGGCGGTCCATCTGGGCGTCTCTCCCGACCAGATTCATTTCAACGGCCCGTACAAGCCCGAGCCCGTCCTGGAGCGCGCCCTCCGGGACGGCGCCATCGTCCACCTCGACCACTTCGACGAGCTCGCAGCTGCGGAGCGCATCGCCGAGCGCCACGGGATCAAGCCAAGAGTCGCCATCCGACTCAACCTCGCGGTGGAGGGCATCCCCGCATGGACGCGCTTCGGCTTCAACCTCGAGAGCGGGCAAGCAAACACTGCCGTGGAGCGGCTCATCGGGGGTGGACGACTCGAGCTCGTGGGCCTCCACTCTCACCTGGGGACCTTCATCCTCGAGCCCGAGGCTTACGGGCAGGCCTCCGCGAAGCTCGCCGGCTTCGCCAACGACCTCCGCCGCGAACACGGGATCACCCTGGAGTTCCTCGACCTCGGCGGGGGATTCGCCTCGCACAACAAGCTCAAGGCGCAATACCTCCCCGCCGAGCAAGCCACGCCCTCGTTCGCTCGCTACGCGGAGGCGGTGGCCGACGGGCTGCAGGCGCTGAGTTATCCTCCAGAGGTCCAGCCAGCCCTCGTCCTCGAGACTGGTCGCGCGCTGGTTGACGACGCGGGCTACCTCCTGACCACCGTCCACGCCAACAAACGTCTCCCCGACGGGCGACGCGGCCTGGTCGTCGACGCCGGCGTGAACACGCTCTTCACCTCGTTTTGGTACGACCACGATATGGTCCCGGCGCAGGATTTCGGCAGCACCGCCGAGCCGACGGTGGTCTACGGTCCGCTCTGCATGAACATCGATGTCGTGAGAGACACGCTGCTCTTCCCGCCCATGGACGTCGGCGATCACCTCGTCCTTCACAATGTCGGCGCCTACAACGTCACGCAGTGGATGCAGTTCATCACCTACCGTCCGGCGGTCGTGCTCATCGGACGCGACGGTCGGCACGCGCCGATCCGCCGCCGCGAAGATCTGAATGACGTTCTCGGCCCGGAGGAGGTGCCCGAGTGGCTCTGAGCGCGGCGGCGCCCTCCCCGCCTGGGCTCCGGGAGCGCGCCCTCTTCGCCGGCAACGCCATCCTCGGGAGCTACTCACAGATCCTTTTCGGGCGCTCACGCCCGGTTGGCTTTCTCTTACTCCTGGCCACGGCCGTCGATCTCCGCATGCTCTTCGCCGGATTCGCCGCCGTGCTCCTCGCCTTGGGCACGGCCCGGGTGCTCGACCTCCCGTCTGAGCTCATCGCGAGCGGCCTCTACGGCTACAACGCCCTTCTGATCGGTCTCGGCGGCGCGGCCTTCGTCGAGTTCACGCCGCTTGCCGTCGGGCTCTTCGCGGTCGCGGTCATGGCGAGCGTGCTCATCACCGCTGCCCTGCACTCCGCGCTCGGAGCTCAGTTCAACCTCCCGACGCTCACCCTCCCCTTCCTCGCAGTCTTCCTCGTGGTGACGGGGACGATCCCCCTCGCCGACCTCCCGATGCGAACCTTCGACGCCGACGCCGTCGCCACCCTCGAGGGGCCGTTGGACGCGGGGAAGCTCTACCTGCAGAGCCTCGGCGCGATCTTCTTTCTACCGCGCATCGCCGCCGGAGCCCTGGTGCTCGCAGCGCTCCTGACATACAGCCGCATCGCGACGCTGCTCTCGGCCGTGGCCTTCGCGCTCGTTGCCTTCTTCGGCTCGGAGCTCTTCGTGCTCGGAGACCCGATGCTCCGCATCGTCCTCGGCTACAACTGCATCCTCATCGCCGTCGCCCTCGGTGGCGTGTGGTTCGTGCCCAGCCCCTCGTCCTTCGTGTTGGCCGCGGCAGGCGCGCTCGCGGGCGGGATCTTCACGCTCGGCACGGTCGGCCGCCTCGCCTACGTGGGCGTACCGTTGCTCATCTTGCCGTTCAATCTCACCGTGCTCCTCGTGCTCTACGCCATGCGGCAGCGGATGAGTGACGGCCGTCCGAAGGCGGTCGACTTCCTCCCGGGCAGCCCGGAGCAGAACCTCAACTACTTCCGGACGCGCCTCGCTCGCTTCGGCTCCCGTTACTTCGTGCGCATCTCCGCGCCCTTCCTCGGTCGATGGGTCTGCACCCAGAGCGTCGAAGGAACGATCACCCACCGCGACGCATGGCGGCACGCGCTGGACTTCCAGGTCGCCGACGACGACGGGGAGCTCTTCACGGGAGACGGCGCGCGCCTCGAGGACTATCGATGCTACCACCTGCCCGTCGTCGCGCCGGCCAAAGGGATCGTGGCGCTCGTCGTGGACCAGATCCCCGACAACCCGGTGGGGGAGATCAATGTCGAGGACAACTGGGGCAATCTCGTGATCGTCTACCACGCGCCGGGGCTCTACTCGCTCGTCTGCCACCTCTCTCCTGGAACGATCACGGTGGAAGAGGGGCAGCATGTCCGCCTCGGACAGACCCTTGGTCTCTGCGGGAATTCAGGACGCTCGCCGACTCCCCATTTGCACTTTCAGCTGCAGGCGACAGCGCGAGTGGGCGCGCCGACCCTGGCGCTGGAGCTGCAGGATCTGATCGTCGAGGACGAGACGGGCGAGACCATGGTCTCGGTGATGGTCCCGGACGAGGGGACGATCGTGCGCAACGTCCAGCCCGAGCCAATGCTCGCGGGGCGACTTCGCTTCGAGTACGGCGAGACGCTGCGGCTCAATACCGATGGACGGGTCGAGGAACTGGTCGCAGACATCGATCTGAATGGGACCTTCCGGCTAACCTCTCGAGACCTCCGCGCAACGGTCTACTACGACCACGCTCCGAGCGGCTTCATCGTATGGGACGCCATCGGCGACCCACGCTCTTCGCTGCGCCTGATGCGGACGGCCCTGTCCAGAGTGCCCTTCGACCAATCGCGAAGTCTCTCGTGGACCGACCACCTGCCCACCCGCGCGTTTCTGCCGTGGTTCGTCCGCCCGCTCGCGGACTTCATCGCCCCCTTTCAGACCTCGACTGGCGTCGAGATGCGCTATCGCGTGGTCCACTCCGACAGCGAAGCGTTCGTCCGGGGTGAGTCTCTGAGCTACCGACACGATGGAGCGCCGGCCATCCGAAGCGAAGCGCGGATCTCGGCGCGCGGCCTGGAAGAGGTCTCGGTCGAAGTTCGAGGTCGGCGGCGCCGGGCCGTCCGGGTGTGGGAGGCAAGCGATGAGGGCAAAGAGTCAGGGCCGTTGACGGCGGGAGGAGATAGCAGATGAATTCGACACCAAGTTGGCTCCTGATCTTCGTGCTTCTGGTTGGGGCGCTCGCGGTCGGGGCGCCGGTTCGCGCCGATGCGCCTCAGATCTGGCAGCGCTCGTATGACCTCGAGGCGCGAGGCGAGCACGCAGCCTCGCTCGCGGCTCTGAACAAGCTGCCCGAGGAGGCCAAAACGGACTACCTCTTCCTGGTGCGACGCGCGTGGCTTCTCTACCTCACCGCTCGCTATCAGGAGGCGGTCGGCGCCTATCGTCAGGCCATCGAGGCTACCCCGAAAGCAGTCGAGCCTCGGGAGGGAATCCTCGCGCCACTCATTGCGCTCCACCGCTTCCAGGATGCGGAAGCCGAGGCGCGGGCCGCGCTCCGACTCGACAAGGACAACCACGCCGTGAGCCGCAGCCTCGCGTGGGCCCTCTACAACCTCGGTCGCTTCGACGACGCCGAGCGAGTCTACCGACGGGTCCTCGCGCTGCACCCCTCGGACCTCACGATGCAGGCAGGCGTGGGTTGGTGTCTGCTGCGTCGAGGTCGACGCGGGGAAGCCGAAGCCGAATTTCGAGAGGTGCTGCGCGTCGCTCCGGAAAACGCGTCGGCGCGGGCAGGGCTGGCGGCCGCGACCGCGGCGGCGCGCTAACGTGGGAAGTGCATGCAGACATAGCTGGCGCACTTTCCGTTCCACGTTAGCGCGCCACCACGGTCGACTGTATCCGCCAAATTTGAGCCACGGCAACGCATTGAAATCACGTCCGGGCATCCTGACCCGCTTCGTGCGTCCCGACGTCTTCCATGACTCAACCCCACCGTGTCGGTCGCTCTCATCATGTCGTTGGTCCGCTGCGAATAAGCCGAAGGCGTTGAGCACGGCAAGCGGGGGTTGAGGACATCTTCGATGTCATACAATCCCACATCTTGCCCGGGACGTGCTGCGTTCTTCATTGCAAGCGCGTGTAAGCGGCTGAAGCGCGCCGCAACTCGCTGCGACTGCCGGCAACAAAAAGGTGCTCGGCGTGATTGGCCGCGACTGATCGCGATTCGGTGCAAGTCCGTCCCGCAGAGTTTCACCCGGTAGTGCTCGTTCTCACAGACGTGCAGAGCGTATCGACGGAGCTCAGCGAGTTGCAGCAGGTTTCAGCGCCGCTCCGCTCGACCGAGGAAGAAAAATGCACCGGCCGAACATACTTTTGGCCTCCAAAACCGATAACCCTTCTGTGACTCAAAGATCTTCCACAAATCACCTGCCCGCGGAACCTCCTCGCGACGAGCCGTACGCTTGCTTTCTCCAGCGCAGGGACGAGATCTCCGCGTGGCTACGGTCTGGCTACTCCGTAAAGGGAGTCTGGGCAGCGTGCCGACGCGCGATGCCGCCATTCCAAGGGTCGTACCAGACGTTCTGGCGGTACTGCCGAATGCACGGACTTAGCGTCCCGAGAGGGACGCCCCCTGCAACTCCGCTGCAATCCGCCTCGGGAGCCGGACATGCTCCCAAGACGCCGGCGGGACGAGAGCCCACTTCCAAAATCTGGCCGCGGCTGCCTGGCAAGCCGCGAGATTTCATTCCTAGGACGGAAGACTAGAGCGGATGGAAACGCTGACCCTAGATTCCCCCCTGCTGACAAGAGACGAGGCGGCAAGGTATTGTCGCGTGGGGCTGCGCACGTTTGATCGGCGCGTGGCACCGTATGTGCGGACGGTTCCCATCGGGACTCGCCGCTTTTTCGACCGAAGGGACATTGATACGTGGCTCGAAACTCAGAAGGATGGTCGCTCACTCGTGACAGGCGTACGGGTGTCTACACGGTCCGCTTCACGCACGCGGGCCGACGACAGCACCGATCCACGCGCGCAAGAGATCTTGCGGGAGCTAAGGTCGAAGCGGCGCGAATCTACGCCGAGACTATTTCCGGTCGACGACTGGAAACCCGAGCCGAACCCCTGAAGGAGCTAGACGTCTTGTTCGCCGAGTGGCTCACCCAGATCGAGTCGGAGATCGCGCCTGAAACCTGGAAGACGTACCAGGGCTACTGCACGAACCACTTTCTGCCCTTCTTTGAATCGGCGGACCGGATCACCGCGAGCTCGGCAGAGGACTACAGCCGCATGCGGCTACGCAAAGTCACACGCAGCACAGTCGCGAAAGAGCTTTCTGCGCTGCGAAACTTCCTGAGCTGGGCGGAGCGCCGACACGAAATCGACGAAGCCCCTCTGATTCGCAATCCGCCGAGGCGATCGACCGGCACGGCCTTCAAGGGCGGCAAACGCGACAAGGTGCGCGTGCCCCTGACCAGTGAGCAAGCCGAGGCGATCATTGACCTTCTCCCGGAGCAAACCCCGGTGGCCGGCCATCCCATCAAGGCCCTGTTCACCGTCATTTGGGACACGAGCCTCCGCATCGGAACCATGTGGCGGCTCGAGGTCCCGAAGCACTACAAACGCGGAGACGACGTTCTCCGGATCTCGCAAGACATCGACAAGTCGAGATACGCCCGCGCCGTTCCGCTGACCCCTCGAACCCGCCGCGTGCTCGATGCGATCTGCCCGGAAGAGGGCCTCATCTTCCGCCGCTTCGAGTACCGCCGCATCCTCGTTCAGGCGGCGCGAAAAGTGCTCGCCACCGAACACGAAGCCCGACACCTCAGCGCCCACGACTTCCGTCACGCGGCGCTGACTCACATGGCCGCCGTCGGCAGCGACCTCACCGCCATCGGTCACGTGGCCGGTCACAAGAACGCGACCACCACCGCCCTCTACGTGCACAACTCAGAAGCTGCTGCACGCCGCGCGGTCGCTCGCCGAGCCGGAATTCTGGACACCAAAGTGGACACCGAGGCCAATCAGTCACCCGATGGAGTTGCGCAGATACTACCTAAGCATTCGGAATCATTGGGTGGGCCATCCAGGACTCGAACCTGGAGCCAATGGATTAAGAATCCACTGCTCTACCACTTGAGCTAATGGCCCGGACGCGTCGGTTGTAGGTAACTGACGCGCTTATGTCTTGCCTTGCAGCGGGTTGCAACGCTGGTTGGCTGGTGGGCCCCGTAAAATGGCTTCGCCACCACGGGGCTCATTCGAAACTTCGTTTCGAATGGCACACCCGGAAGGATTCGAACCTTCGACCTACGGATTCGAAGTCCGGCGCTCTATCCAGCTGAGCTACGGGTGCAAGGCCCGAAGCGACAAAGTCGCTTACGGGCCGCAGCCCCGTGATGGCAAAGCCATTTTACGGGGCACCCCGCCAGCAACCTAGTTGCTGCAGGGCAAATCTCATCGACACTTTTCAAAGAGTGGGGTGAGTGACGGGAATTGAACCCGCGACACCCGGAGCCACAATCCAGTGCTCTACCACTGAGCTACACCCACCGAAGGGGGCGGAGTCTAGCGTCACTTTTGCGGCAGGCAAGGCTACAAACAACGGCCTTTTGCGTAATACCTTCGGGCCCATTCCGCCATGCCGATGCCGGCCGCGATGCTGATCGGGTAGCTGTGGTTGATGCCGAACATGGGGATGCCCACCACCTGGTCGGCGGCCTCCAGGATGCCTGGGGAGCAGCCGTTGTCCTCGTTTCCGAAGACGAGCACCGCGTCCTCATGGAGCTCGGCTTCCCAAAGGCCGACCTGCGCGTGATCCTTCTCGAACGCGACCAGGGGCCAACCTTCTTTCTCGGCCGCATCGAGGAACGTTCGCTCGTCGGGAAGCTCGACGATGTTCTCGTAGTGCTGCATCCCCATCGCGGCGCGCTCGTACCAGGGCTCGGTCCCGATGAGAATGATCTCCCTGGCCATGAACGAATGCGCGGTGCGGACGATCGCCCCGATGTTGAACGGGTTCTTGGCGCGGTCGATCGCGATGCGAAAAGGATGGCGGATGCGTCCGAGCTCGTTTTTGATCTCGCTGCGGGGCATCTCGAACGGGGGGACGTACGCCATCTACTTCCACTTGATCGAGCAGC
>CALJYC010000266.1 GCA_937984275.1 uncultured bacterium
CGGCGAAGGCGGCGAAGGCGGCGAAGGCGGCGAAGGCGGCGAAGGCGGCGAAGGCGGCGAAGGCGGCGAAGGCGGCGAAGGCGGCGAAGGCGGCGAAGGCGGCGAAGGCGGCGAAGGCGGCATCCAGGTTTCCTGAGCACCTACGTCATCGTCGTCACGGCTGACCGCAAAGATTGCACACCCTTTACCCCGGATTCTCCACCGGCACGGACGGATCGTTTGGAGATCCTGCATTCAGTTCGTGCTGGCCCTCCGGCCTGAATCTTGCTACTCGGCAGGGCTCGGAGGATGCGCATGAAGACCGTGGGTTTGGACTTGATCTCGCTCTTGGCACTCGGAGGAGCCTTGTCGTTCGCCGGCTGCGGCGATAGCAACACAGGCGGCGGCGGCCAGACGGTCACATTCACCGGCATTGCTTGGTCGTTCGAACTTCCCCCAGCCCCCTACGGCAGGATCAGCGGCGCGACGGTGTCGATCTTGGAGATGCCGGGCATGGAGACGACGACCAACATGGACGGAGAGTTCACGATCGAAGGGTTGCCCGTGGGCTCACAAGCAACCTTGGTGCTCGAACACGACGACCACCCGCTTACCTACACGAAAACGCACACCGTCCCGGGTACCGATCTCGACGACCTCACGTTCCAGATTCCGACCACCTCCGTCTTCGCGCTCATCGAGTTGGGCCTAGTCGGCGCGGGAGTCGTCGACGGGATCGACCCCAACACGTGCCAAATAGTGAGCACCTTCACGAGGTTCGGCAAGACCATTGGCGATGACGGCCACCACGGTGAGCCTGGCGCCGTCCTGTCCCTCGCTCCAGCAATCAACGCAGAGGCGGGTCCGATCTACTTCAGCGACGAAGTCCTCCCCGACCCCACCCGCACCTATTCTTCGCTCGATGGCGGCGTCCTCTTGCTCAACGTCGAGCCGGGCGAGTACACGCTGAGCGCATCATGTGTCGAGGACCCAAGCGACAAGGAAGCCTTCCTCGCGGAATACCCGCCCGAAGACAACGAGGGTCAGAGCCTCCGTTGCCAGACTGAGGACGTGCAGTTCGAATCAATCCTGATGAAGTGCGAAGCAGGCGTTTTCCTCAACGCATCGCCTTCGTACGGGCTTCAAGCACTGCAATAGCGGAGCGAGCTAGGGGCCCGTCCCGTTGGCCGTGGCTTGGACCTCGGCCAGCAAGCTCTTGCTGAAAATGCGCCCCGTCAAACGCTCGAGCGTTTCGTCAGTGGCTTTGTCCCACTCTGCCCGGTAGGGGCCGGTGTCGATCAGCTGCATGCCGCGGTCGAGCAGAACGTCATACGCCTTCGCGTCGTCGCGACGCACGACTTTGTCGAGCGCCTTCGCGGCGCGCCGCGCAGTATCCTTGAGAACCAGTTGGTCCTCCGGCGAGAGCTGGTCGAACTTCTCCTTCTTCACCAGCGATGCACCGAGGATGATCCCGAAGCTGTCCTTCGACATGTACTTGAGCTTGGTGAACCACTGGAGTGCCACGGCAGCAATCGGCGAAGCGGGAACGACGTCGACCATTTTCGTCTGCAGCGCCGCATAGACCTCCGGCACGCCGAGCCGCACCGCGTTCGCGCCGACAACCTTCAAGAACTCGGAAAAGATCGGGTCGTCTTTCCACGCCCACGGACGTGCGGCTTTCAAGTCGGCCGGCCTGACGATTGGCGTCGTCGACATGATCCGACCCTTGCCAGCGTCAGCCCAAGCCAGCAGGACAAACCCCGCCTCCTCGAACATCTTCTCGAAGCGTGGGCCCATCTTCTCGCGAACACGCGCCAGCTGGTCGTAGGTCTCTATCACTCCGGGCGCCGAAAGCACCAACGCGGGCCGCACGACGATGCCGAGCCCAATCGTCGTGACGCCCGCCGCGTCCATCTGCCCAGCGCGCATCTTGCGGATGAAATCCCGCTCGTCGCCCTGGCTGCCACCCGAGTAGTACCGGAGCTCCACGCGCCCTTCGGTTTCTTTGGAGAGGGTCCGTCCCCAGGCCTTGAGGATCTTCCCGAACGAGGAGCCTCCCGGAGCAATTGTCGCGTATCGGATGACCGTCTTGCCGTCCGCCTCCGCGTGTGGCGCACGGGAGCCACCGACGAGCAGACAGGCCGCCGCCAACACAAACACAAACCAAGACTTCTTCACCGCTTCGTCCATACCCTACTCCAACAACTCGTCGCGCAAGCGCTCGAGACCCTCGACCGAACACCCTAGCCCATCGGTCAGAAACGCCTCGATATGCCCATGTCGTTCGATGATCTCCGCGTGTGCGGCCTGTAGACTTTGCTCTTTCACGTACAACAGGCCTTCGACGCGCGAAAACGCAATTGCTTCACCCTCGGGACCACCGTGATTGGCCGCGAATCCCCGGATCATGCCGAGCATCTTGTCGTTTTCTTTCTTCCGAAAGTGATTCGAGAGGAGGTAGTCCTCGACCACGGTTTCCCACGCCACGCCAAGCGCCGACAGCACCATCGCCGCGCCGAACCCAGCTCGGTCCTTGCCTTGCGTACAATGAAACACGAGCGGCCGATTCGCCGGGTCGCTCAATGCGCGAAGCAAGCCCGCGTACTGCTCGGTGAACTCGCGCACCAACACGCGGTTGATCTTGTCGAGGAGGTCGGGCGGCACCTGCGAGAAGTCTCCCTTCAAGAACATCGGGATCAGCTTCGCGAACATGTCGCTCGATGCGATCGGCAACGGAACGATCTGTGCGCCGGACGGCACGCGGCCCTCGCCCCGCGCAGACACCTCTTCGGGTGACCGCAAATCGACCACCGTCCGGATGCCGAGTTCACTGAGCTTGCCGACGTCGGCGTCGCTGAGCTGGCTGAGCTCGCCCGATCGGTAGACGAGCCCCCACTTGATCCGTCGCCCATCGCCCGCCGCGTAGCCCCCGAGATCTCGGAAGTTGGGCTGGCCCGCTAGAGGAACATGCCGATTCATAGATCCCCTCTATGGTCTCCGCACCGCCGACGCGCCATGCCCATGCGCGCTCAAACCAGCGCTTCCAGCGTTTCTAGGTCTTGAACCGCCGTTACCAGCCGCGCGATGTTCGCCGCCGTAATCGCTTCGCCGTAGTTCTCGGTCGGCGTGATGAGCCAGCCGATCACCAGTCCCCAAATCGCGGCCTGGCGGTAGCGTAGCCACGCCTCGTTCTGCTCCGGTGGATTCTCGACGCCGTGTCGCCGGAGCTCGTCGAGGTAGAAGCCCAACAAGTCCCGTTCGTGCTTCCGGCGGTCCTCCGAACCCAGACCGGTGATCAAGAGATACGAGAAATCATGCGCCCAACGCCCTTTCACCATGAGCTGCCAGTCGAGCAGTCCGCCGCCCTGATCGGGCAACAGATACGTGTTGGCGATGTGGGGGTCTCCGTGGAGCAGGGTTTGCGGCCCGGCGGCCAACACCTGCTGGGCCTTCCACAGCGCATCCCAGAGCTCATCGACCGTCCTGCCGATCGGGTCGAGCAGCGCGGCCTTGTAGGCATTCGTCTCGACTTGGTTCCGAATCAGATCGAGGCCGAGCGCCTGGAACACCGGATACATTCCACCAGAAACTGGGGTCGCCAACCAT
>CALJYC010000267.1 GCA_937984275.1 uncultured bacterium
CTTCGAGGGGATGCACTCAGTGAAGAAAGCGACGCGGGAGCAGGCGACGCCTACGAGCCAGCGCTCGACCACCCCGCCACTGCGCTTGCCGCCGCGGTCGCTCTGCTGTCGGTACCGACCCGGCTCACGACCGCCGAACAACGCTTGGCCGCCGAAGAGGCCCTTGCAGATGCCGGAACCGCACCGACTGAGGTCGCCCATGGCTTCGGCGATGCCTATGGGACGCTGAGGGCCTCGCTCGGTAAAGCGCGCGCGTCGGCCGGCGAAGCTTGGCTTCAGCTCGCCGCGCTGGCACCAACCGACGACTTGCAGGCCGGGACGCTCCTGCAGGGTCTACGGGCCGAACGCATCGCCCGAGGAACCGAGGCCACGGATGAGCTCTTCATGCTTTCCCACGAAGCCGAAGGCCTGGCAGAGGTGCACGCCGAGGCGGCGGTTGCCATCGATGAAGCGATCGCACCCGGTGACGACCCAGAGTTCCGCGCCAATGCGCTCGAGCGAAAGTTGCAGCACAGTGAAGCGGTCGGACGGGGTGCGCTCGACGCCGCGTACTGCCGCGCGCTGGTCGAAGCCGATCGGGGTGCGGAGGCGGTCGCGTTGCTCAGCGCCGCGGTCGATGGGCGGCCCGACGACCTCGCCCTGTGGGAGACGCTCCGTGGCGCGGCGCGCCAAGCTCGACAGTGGCCGCTAGTCGCTCAAGCTTGCGAGCGGCTCGCGCCTTTTGTCGAAGGCACACTAAAAGGCGATCTCTTGGAGGAGGCCGGCGTCGTTCGGTTGGATTGCCTGGAGCAACACCAGCAAGCGGAAGACCTCTTCCGCCGCGCACTTGCAGAGGACCCCAAGCGCGACATCGCTTTCCGGCGGCTGCACGACCTGCTCGCGGAGCAAGAGGACGCCAAAGCGCTCGAAGAGCTCGTGTCCGAACGGATTGCCCTCGGGGGTCCGAAGGATCGACTCGACCTGCTGTACGAACGCGCCCGCCTTCTTCGTGGGTTCAGCGATCGACCCGGCGCGCTCGAGGTGCTCGACGAACTATTCACCTCTGAGCCGGAACATACTGGTGCGTTGGCTCTCGCCGCCGAGGTTCACGTTTCGCTCGAACAATGGGCGGAAGCCGTCGAGTGCCTGCAGCGCCTCTCCAAAGCGGGCATCCCCGAGGAACAACGCCGGGTCGCCCATCTGGGCGCCGCAGACTTCCTCGAAACGCACCTCGAGGCGAAAGACGCTGCGCTCGGAGAGTTGCGCGCGGTCGAAGCGCTGGGCCTCGCCGACGCGCAAGTCTGGACACGAATCGGCGCGCTCGAGGCAGAGTTCGACAACCGCGGGGCAGCGATCGACGCCTACACACGTGCCCTCGAAGCGGAGCAGACACACCCGGTCGCGATCTCCCGCCTGATCGAACTCGTGGACGAAGCGGGCAAGGTCGCCGCCCTGACGACCTACGAGCGGGCAATTTGGGAGTGCGTGGACCGCGGCGACCTCGATGCCTCGCTCCTCGAAGGCTTGAGCAACGCCGCAACGTGGCGAGGCCATACAGAGCGCGCAGCCGCAGCGCGGGCGACGCGACGTGCACTCGGGCTTGCGGTGTCAGCCAACGACACCGGGACCGCTGACTTCGACAACATCTCGGCCGCCGCACTGTGGGATCCCGACGCCAACCCGGTTCTCCAGCAGGTCACGCTTCGCGCGGGCCCCGGCCTTTCGAAGGATCGCCTGCGCAGCAAGAAGGTCGCACCAAGCGATCCCATCGTTGGTGAGCTCGAGCGAATCTCCCAGCGCTTTAGCTCCCGACTGGGGTCGATCGGACTGTCGGACGACCTCGTTTCGGTGATCGCCCGCACCGGCCGCGACGGCGAGATCGACTGGGTTGTTCCGCGGGGCGCACGAGGGGGTCTCGATAGTGTGGGGCGGTTTGTCGTGGGGCGTCTCGCATGGGCAGCACCGCACGGCGCTGCAGTGTTCCTGGACGACTCACCTCAGAAAGTGGCCGGCACCCTGGCGGCGGTCCTTCGCGTCGCGGGCTGCCAGGTCGTCGGTGAAGAGCCCACCCTACCCGCCGCCGACGTCAAGCTGCGCAGAGCGGTGCGCAAAGCCGTTCACGAGACGGTCGGCGACGAGAAGCTGACGTCCTCGTCGCTGCTCGCGTTCGCGCGAAGCCTCCAGCGCAGCGCCGACCGAGCCGGGCTTCTCGTGTCGGGCGACATCGCCGCCGGGGTCGCCACATTGCTCGACGGAAGAGCCAATCTCGACGCGTTGAGGGCGTCTCCCCGAGGCCTCGACCTTCTGCGATTTTGGCTCGACGCCGAATCACCACTATGGGGGAACGATGGCTGAAGACGACTTGTCTCCGGCGAACCGCGGGTCGGATCCCCCCTCGTTTGATTTCGATGAGGACGCCATCTCCACGCTCCTCGACACTTTCGTCGAGACGCAAACCGGCCCGCAAGCAAAGCGCGTCAGCCGCCCTCCCGACCCCTCGGACTCCGGCGCACAGGCGGCGCAGCGTACGGTCTTCCAGCACACGTCGCGCCACGAGGCGCTTCCTCTCGTCGGCGACGCCCCCGAAACGAAGGGCCGGCGCGTGGAGCTGCTCGAGGGGCTGGCGGAACACACCGTGGGTTCGGCGCGAGCACGGCTGCTGACGTCAGCTGCGGAGCTCCACGAGCAACTTGGCAATACCGACGCCGCTGCGGGCAACTACGCGCGAGCACTCAACGCAGATGCCCGGGACGTCGTCGTGCTCCGTGCGTTGCGCAGGCACGCCATGCTGCGCGAAGACTGGACGGCCGCCGCGGACGCCTTGGAGAGGGAGGCTGGGCTCGACCTGAGCGTGGCGGAGCGGGTATCGGCGCTCAAACTGCTCGCGCGGCTTCAGCTCTCGAAGCTCGGTGATCCGGCGGCGGCCGAACAGGCCGCCGCGCACGCTGCGGAGCTTCGACAAGAGGACTTCGTGGCCTGGGTCCTGACGGCTTCTGCCCGCCTCGCGCGAGGCGACGCAACGCGCGCTGCACAGGCTCTCACCACCGCCGCGGAACGCTGGCCGGACGCCAAAGCGCAGGCCGTCATGCTCTTGCACGCAGGCCAGCTCTTGGAGAGCGCGGGCGCGCTCGAAGCGGCCAAGGGCACATTCGGCCGCGTCCTCGAGCTGCAACCCACCCTGCTCGCAGCACACCTCGGGGTGGTTCGGGCGGCCCGTGGGCTCGGCGAGACGGAGGCAGCGAAGGAATTGCTGCGCTCGGCGGCGGAGCATGCCTCTGGTCCGGTCGCGGCCGCGCTTCGCCGAACTCTCCTCGACCAAGCGGACGACATGGCGTCGCTTTGGACTCTGGCCGAGGCTTCGGCGCTTGCCGGTGATGCCCAAAGAGCCATCGAAGCCCTCGGCAGCGCCTCCAACCAAACCGCCGAAGCCCTTGCGGTGAGCAGCGCGCGGCGAGCACGTCTGCACGCGGAGCTGGGCGGTCACGCGGCCTACGAGCATGCATCACGCGACGCGCAGCAAGAGCGGAGCCTCGACGCCTACCTCCGGGCCTCAGGGCGCTTGGTCATGGCGGACGTCGAGGACGGAAGCGAGATTCGGCGACTGCTAGAAACGATGTCCGACGAGGCAGCAGGCGTTTCGTCGCGCATGGTCCGCGCCGACGATGACGCACTCGGCGGGGACGGTGCGTCGTTCGTAGCCTCGCTCGAGCGTGAGCTCGAGGACGCGCCGTACGAGCTCGCCGCCGGGGCAGCCCTCGCGATCGCAGAGCTCGCGGTCGGTACCGGTGTGACCGACCGCCGAACGGCGTTGCTTCGCGCAGAGGAGCGCGTTCCGGGCGACGCGATGATCGGCACGGCCCTGCTTCTCGAGGACGATGATCTCGAGCGCGCCGCCAGGCGATGGACAGACCAAGGCAGGGCGACGACAGGCTCACGCAGCGCATTTGCCTTCACCATGGCCGCACGCCTCGCGCCGCCAGGCACCGAAGCGGCGATGAGTGCGTGCGAGGACGCGTTGGCGCAGGAGGCGGACTATTGGCCCGCCCTGTGGGAGCTCGAAGGCACCATCGGCTCGCGAGAAACGCGGGCGCAGAGCGCCGCCGCCCAGGCTGAGCTCGACCCGGCGGATGCGGTTTCGCACACCCTGCGCGCCTCGATGTGGGCACCGTACGTAGACCAGGGAGGCGAAGACGGAGGGCGATTGGCACATGCCGAAGCCGCGTTGAATCCGGACGCTCCCGACCCCGTCCTGGTCGAGCACCTTTTCGAAGCCGCCGGCGGCGCCACCGAGGCGGCTGGCGACCTCATGCTGCTGGCTGCGCAACGGCTGGGCTCGGTCCCGTACCTCGAGCGCGCCGCCGCCTCTTACCGTTCCGCCGGCCTTCCCGCGCGGGCGGCGAAGGTGCTGAGAGAGGCCTCTGCGGCGCGCCCGGACGACCAAGCGATTCGCGTGCAGCAAAAGGCCGCAGAGCTTCAAGCTTCCGAGTTCGCGCGCTTGGCCGACTCGGCGATGCGCCGCGCGCGCGAGGCCACCGACGACGCAGAGCGACTCGGCGCGTTTTCTGCGATGGCCGAAGTCGATCGCCTCGCGCGGCGCGACATGCAAAGCGCGCGCTTGTCGCTGCAATCGATCGCCGAGTTGCGCCCGGAGCACATCCCGACCGCCCGCGCCCTCGAATGGGACGCCCTTCGGGAGGACGACCCCGAGCGCATCCGTTCGAGCGCCCGCCGGCTCTTGGAAGCTCTTCCTTCCGACTCCACAGACCGACTCGCGAGACATAGGCTCGTGCTCGAGCTGCTCCGAACCGACCCGGACATCATGCAGGCCGACATCGACCGGCTCCTGCATGGCATCGACGACGCGCTCGAAGCCGACCCAGCCTTGGCGAGAGAGGTCCTTGGCGCGGCGTACGCAAAGGGCGACTCCTTGCTCAGTCTGCAGGCGCTCACGGCGCTCCATGCCTCCATCGATGACGAATTGGAGCGGGGCGCGCTCGCTCTCGATACCGCGCAGGTGCTCCACCGGTTGGGGGACCCGGAGCGAGCGCTCGAAGTATTGGAGGCGGCCCAGAGCCATCCTCTGGCGCGCGAGGCGGAAGCACGACTCCTTCACGCCGCCAAGCGGTGGGAGGATGCCGCGAGCGTCTATCAGGATGCTGCCGGCCGGGCCAAGGACACCCATCGCGCCGCATCGTTGTGGCGGGAAGCTGCATGCATCTTCGAAGAAGAGCTCGATGATCAACGCCGCGCGGTCGACGCCTGGGTCGCCGCTGCGAGTTGCGACCTCACCTACCTCGATGTGTACCGTCGCCTCGCTGCCCTCTACCGCAGCCAAGGCCAGCTCGACTCGCTCGCCGCCCTCACCGATTCGCGCATCGACGCTGGCGCCGACACCCCGACGCTCGTGGGGCTCTTGCTCGAAAAGGCTCGCCAGAGTCGTGAGCGGGGAGACATCCAGGGCGTTACCGACGCGTTGCACGAATGTCTGGAGCTCGATCCGCACAACTTCGCCGCGCTCCAGGAGCTCGTGGACACGCACCGCGCAGCAGAGGACTGGCAGGGCACCGCCGAAGCACTGATTCGCATCGCGCGTTTGAACCGCACGACCGATGAACAGATTTGGGCCTTTTCGCAGCTCGCGGAGACCTATGATGTGCATCTTCAAGACCTCCCGCGCGCCGAGGCCTCGCTACGCCGCGTCGCCAAGCTGGCTCCGGCGCACATCGAAACGCTGGACCGGCTCGCATCGGTACTGAGCCGCCAGGACAAAGCGGTCGAAGCCGCCAGATTGCTCGAGGAGCTCGTTCGGAGAGCTGGCAGTGATGTGCAGGACCGCGACTATCGCGTCCGGCTAGCGAGTGCCGTCGAGTCGGCAGGGCAAGCGCGACAGGCCGAGCTCATGCTCGAGAATCTTCGGGGCGAGCAGCCGACCGAGCCCGACGTGATCCTCGCGGTCGCGGACTACTATCAACGCCAGGGCGCCGGCCCCGCCGAAGCCATGCATCTCAACCGCGCCGTCAGCGACCTGCGAGCGGCTATCGATGGGAATCCCGGCAGCGAAGCCCTGTGGACCACTCTGGTGCGTGTGCTCAAACGGCGACATGGTCCCGGCCCCGCTTCCAGCGCAGCCAGTGCGGCAATCGCGATTGGTCACCCGGCGTCACTCTTCGAAGGCGACGTCACGCCTCGCGATGAAGCTTTGGGCGAACCCAAGGTTCCGCTGTCCACCGTCGTCGACAGCATCGTTGCGCCGCCGGGCCTGCCACAAACGGTTCGCCGCCTGTTTTCGTTGTGTGAGCACCCGTTCGACAAAGTGTTGCCATTCGACGCCAGCGCGTGGCGTCTTCGCCGACCATCCGGCGAGCATCGGAGCCTGATCGAAGAGGCGGGCGCCGTCGCCGAGGCACTCGGGATCAGCGAGCCGCGCTTGAAGGTGACCTACGTCGCGCCCACCGCGTGCATGCCGATCGACGGCGACCCGCCCACCGTCGTCGTCGGAGGAAACCTGCACGAAATGACCACTCCACGGGAACGAGTGTTCCTGTTCGCCCGCGCGCTGAAGGTCGCGAGCAACCATCTCGCACCTGCGCTGCGCGCCCGCCCGGAGGACCTCGACGCCGCGCTACTCGCCCTTCTTCAAGGTCACGAGGCGAGCCGCGCACAGCAACCGGAGCCTCGGCAGATGCAGGACCTTCGCAAGAAGCTGCTCAAGGCCGTGCCTCGGCGCTGGCGCGACGAGGTGGAGAGCTTGGTGCTCGAATTGCGGGGCAATGCCGAGTTCTCCACGCGAGTCGTTCCGTTCGCGATCGCCGAGCTGGGAGACCGCGCCGCCCTGACCCTAACCGGGGACGTTCCCTCTGCAGTGAACGCGCTCCTCAAGATTGCCGGGCACGACGTGCCTACCAACGATGCCGGCCGCTTAGACGCGATCCGGGAAACTCCCGAGGCCTGGGCCGTGATCCGCTTCGCGATCAGCGACGCACATTTTGAAGCTCGGGCCCAAGCTGGTGTAGACCCCTAGAACGATGCGAATGGGTTTCATCGGTCCTGCCAATACGGACGCGGCCGCCCTCGAGCAGGCCGCCAAGCTTCTCATTTGTGACCTCGAGGTCGACACGGTCATCTATGTCGGCGAAGACGACGCCCTTCGCGACTTCGTTGCCGCGCACGAGTCGGAGGACAGCGCCCATACGATCGAGCAACGAGTCGCCGAGGTCGCGGCCACAGGCTCCGCGGACGACATCGAAGAGGTGCTTCGAAGGCTCCGGGGAGCGCGCTACCTCGCCAAGCTGCGCGTCGCGCCACCCCCACCGACACGCGCCATGGAAATGCTCGACGATCGCATCGTCCTCATCGTTCGAAATAAGTCCACCATCGGCGAAGAGGACGTCATCAACTCGAACGTCGTCGTCTACGGCGATGCCACGGAGCTCATGTTCAAACGCTTCGGGCCCCGTTGCTTCTTCAGCCCAGGACCTCTCGATGGTGGGCACGTCGGCCTCCTCGACGACCGCTCCGAGTCCGGCGGTGTCGTGCTGAAGGCGATCGACCTCAACGGCGAGGTCTCGTGGACCGAACCGATTCAAGGCCGAGGCGCCAAGGTGATGGTGGCACCGTGACGCGCCGGGTCGCGATCTATGGGGGAAGCTTTGATCCGCCTCACCTCGGGCACGTCCTATCGGTCGCATGGACGCTCTCCGCAGCGGACGTCGACGCGGTGTGGATCATCCCAACCTGGAAGCATGCGTTCGACAAAGAGCACGGGGCATCGTTCGAACAGCGCATGTTGATGTGCGAGCTCGCCTTCACCCTCTTCCGGGAGGTGGAGGTCTCCGACATAGAGCGGCGCCTGGGGGGCGTCAGCAGGACGCTCCATACCCTCGAAGCGCTCGAGAGCGAGCACCCCGACACGGTCTTTCGCCTTCTCGTCGGCGCTGACGTCCTGTCTGCGACCGATCGCTGGCACCGGTGGGACGAGGTCATGAGGCTTGCACCGCCCCTCGTGATCGGCCGTCAAGGCTCTCCGGTTCCGGAGGGTTGCCCAATCTCGATTCCAAACATCAACTCGACCGACATCCGCTCCAGCCTCGCCAACGCCGCTGACATCACAGGGCTCGTACCGACCGCCGTCCTCGAGCACATCCGATCGCATGGGCTGTACCAAGGCGAAGGATGAACATCCTCATCATCGGGCGCGGCCGGGTCGGTGGGGCGTTGCGGCGCTCCCTGGAATCGAGCGGACAGCACGTCGTTGTCGCGGCAGGCCGCCGGTGGAAGCCTTCGGCTGTGCAATGCGCCGATGCGGTGGTCCTCGCGGTCTCCGATGACTCGATTGAAACGGTCGCCGAAAAGGTCGCACCCGACCTGAGCCCCGGCGCGACAGTGCTCCATTGCGCAGGCGCTCGGGGAACCGAAGACCTTCGGGCTTGCGCCACGCGGGGGGCCGCCGTGGGGATCATGCATCCACTGGTGTCGTTCCCGAGCAGGCGCGGCAACCCGAGCCTTCGAGGAACGACTTTCACCGTGAACGGGTCGCGGAGCGCCATCGCGGCGAGCCGCCGCATCGCCCAAGCGTGCGGCGCAGGCATCGTAGTCGCCCAGACTGGCGACGCGGGCTACCACGCCGCCGCTGCTCTGGCGGCAAATGGTGCTGCTGCGCTGGCATTCGTGTCGGTTGGCGTGCTCGAGGGCCTCGGGTTCGACAAGCGCGCTGCTGAGCGCGCGATCGGGGGACTGCTGCGGAGCGTGGGCGAGAACGTTCAGAGCCTCGGCGTTCCCGGCGCCCTCACAGGTCCGATCGCGCGGGGCGAGGCAGAGGCCGTGGCAAACCACCGGAAGGCGCTCCGACGCATCAGCCGCGATGCGCTCGCCACCTATGACGCCGTCGTTCCAATCATCGTCAAATGCGCGCTGGCCGCGGGCCTGTCGCAAGCCAAAGCGTCGAAGATCCTTCGCGCGACGAAGACCTGAACGCTGACCTCACTCTGCGGCTTCGACTGAGCCTTCGAGCGGCTCGAAGCGAACGCCTTGTGCGTCGCCCACCGCGAGAATGCGGTCGCCGCGCTCAAAGTCCCCACCTAGGATCGCTGCGGCCAACGGCGCCTCGACCATGCGCCCGATCATGCGTCGCATCGGACGCGCGCCGAGTTCGGCATCGTATCCACCGAGCGCGACGAGTGAATCGATGGCGCTGGCATCGACGCTGAGCTCGACCCCTTGTCGCTCGCGGAGCTGCTGGACCACGCCGGCAATCATGCGATGCGCGATCTCGCCGACCTCGTCCCGACTGAGCGGCCCGAAGAACAGTGGCTCATCGATACGGTTCCAAAGCTCGGGCGGAAGCGCACGCCTGGCAGCCGCCAAGGCGGCGGAGAACCCCTCGTCCGATCCGGCCGAGGCGCCCTGGAAGCCTATCGAGGTCTGGCTGCGACTCGATTGCTGCGCGCCTAGGTTCGAGGTCATGACGACGATCGTATTCGTGCAATCGACGGTCCGGCCCTTCCCGTCGGTCAGGCGGCCGTCTTCAAGGAGCGGCAAGAGCGACTGGAGCACGTCCATGTGGGCCTTTTCGATCTCGTCGAGCAAGACGAGCTGGTAGGGCCGATGACGAATCGCTTCGGTGAGAACCCCGCCGGTGTCGTGACCGATGTAGCCCGGAGGGGCACCGACCAGCTTGGCCACTGCATGGGACTCACTCAGCTCGCTCATATCGATGCGAGTCATCGGGCATCCCATGAAGAAGAGCTCGTTCAGTGCGCGGGCGGTTTCGGTCTTGCCGACGCCCGTCGGGCCGAGGAACAAGAACGTCGCGAGCGGACGCTGTCCATGAAACCCCGCTGCGCCTTTGCGAAGCGCATCTGCGACCCGTGTCATGACGCCGACGTGACCTACCACGTGCTCGGCCAGGTGCTGCTCGAGCTCGAGGAGCTTCTGCGAGTCGGTCACCAAGAGCCGCTCGACCGGGACGCGCACTTTTTCGGCGACGACCTGCGCTACGGCTTCGCGGTCGACCACAGCTCCGCCCCGCCGACGCGTTCGCGCACCGGCCAAATCGAGAAGACCGATCGCTTTGTCGGGAAGCGTCTGCTCGGGCATGTACCGCACGGAGAGCTCAACCGCGGACTCGACGGCCGACGGCTCGTACGCGATGGCGTGGTGGACCTCGTAGCGCGGCGCAATGCCACGAAGAATCTCGATCGCGTCTTCGGCGGTTGGCTCGGCGACGTGAATTGGTGAGAACCGGCGAGCCAGGGCAGCGTCTCGTTCCACGTACTTGCGGTACTCCACCTCGGTGGTCGCGCCGATGCAAGGGAGCTCTCCCCGCGCAAGCGACGCCTTGAGCTCGTGCGCGAGATCGTCCGGTGACTCCCCTCCGATGAAAAGGGTGTGCACCTCATCGATGAACAGCACGATCTTGCCGTTGGCACGTTTCACCTCGAACTGGAGCCGGCGCATCCGCTCCGAGAGCGCGCCGCGCACACCGGTGCCGGACACCAGTCCGCCAGCGGAAAGCTCGACGAGGATGGTGCCTTCGAGACCGCGCACGCCTTCGCCGCCTTGCGCCAACCTTCGCGCGAGACCTTCGGCGATCGCGGTCTTGCCCACGCCAGGTGGGCCCACGAGAATGGGGTTGTTCGAGCGCCTGCGAGCCAACACATCGAGGAGCCGTTCGATTTCGTCGTCTCGGCCGATGACCTCGTCGATACGCCCCAACGAAGCCATCTCGGTGAGGTTCCTGCCGAGCTTGGCCAGCGTTGGGTACTTGCCCGCATCGAGGCTGAATGGCGACGACGACGGAACGATCAGCTCTTCTTCCAACGCTTCGACGGGAGCCTCGAACGACCCCTCGAGCATGGGTTCCTCATCGGGCTTCTCGATGCGAAGCTCGATCAGCGGCGCGGGCTCAGCCGCTCTACGCGCGGATGGGCGCGAAGGCTTCACCTCTGGTTGGGCCGGGAACGATGCCGCTGGCCTGATGTGCGTGGAGGTTGGCGCGGCGTGTGCGTCTTCTGGTTGAAGCACGTTCTGCACGGCTTCTTGCACACGCCGGGAGCCGGCGCCGATCACTTCGAGGCTTCGGTGCCCAGCGCTCCGCGAGTCGCGTGCAATCGCAAGCAGAAGGTGCGCCGGCAGCACTTGCGCAGCTCCGGTCGCTTTGGCGAGCCGGTACGCCCGCTCCACCGCACGTTCGAGCGCGCTCGTCGGCTCCACGTCTACGACGCGAATCGCACTCAGCAGATCGCTCTCCTTTACTCCGAGCTCGGACAGGAGCCTCCCCATCGGTCCCCCGGTCTGCAGCATGACGAGAAGCAGATAGGCCGTGGACGGGCTCTGCGCGCGCCTCTGCGCCTCGCGCTGCGCGCGCGCGACCAGTCCTTTGACACCCCCACCGACCGTCGTCATCGAGCTCCGTTCCTGCGTCGGAGTTAGCGGTCACCGCCTTGGGGCACAACTTTTTGGCGGACCCTCAAACGAAGGGAGGGGAAAATCCTACATTTGACTACCTTATCACCCTGTCACTGTAAAGTTCCAGTTGCTAACTTGACTCTGGACCGCAACCCAGGAGCAAGCTGTGAATCCACGTCTCGCACTCGTCGCAACCGTTTTGGCCGCCGTCGTTTCAGCCGCCACCCCGTGGCAGGATGCCGAAGCCGCCACCGGCCTCAAGGCGCGGATCTATCTCACACAAAAGGGCGTTCCGCGCTCGCTTTCCGAGTCAGGGGTCATCCGCTTCGCCCAATCGAACAAGGCGACCCGGCTTCGCGAAACCACCGATGCACCGGTCGAGGACCGCCAGTGGAGAGCCACCCTCGTGGCGAACTTCAACGCGCCCGTGGGCGACTCCGAGTTCGAGGTCCTGTTCTATGACATTCAGACCGCCGAACGGAAGTTCATCGCGCCGACGATGACCGTCTTCGTCAACGACCGGAATCAGCGCACGATCGTGCACAAGCTTCGGCTCAATCGCCCTCAGTTCGAGCCCAACCGGAGGCTCGAGATGGTGGTAACCGTGCGCCGGCAAGAGGTCGGTCGTTACCGCTTTCAAATTCTCGGGGACAGGGTACAACACAGCGGCGAAGTCACCTTCTCGGATGACGAAGCCCGCTGAGTAGTGCCAAGCCTCAATGACGTCACCAAGAGGGCCTCGAAGGGCTCGCTCGACCCGGTCTACGTTCTGGTCGGAACGGAGCGCCTGCTCATCGAGCGCGTGGTCGACGCCGTGCGCAAAGCGGTCGACTCGATGGGTGTGCCCGGCTTCAACGTCGAGGTGTTCGATGGCAAAGGCCTCGACGCGGCGCGCGTGATCTCGGCGGCACGGACGCTTCCCATGATGGCGGACACCCGCCTCGTGTTGTTGCGTCACGTCGATGCGATGACACCGACTGAGCAGACGAATCTCGTGGAATACCTGGACGATCCGAGCGACTCCACGTGTTTTCTCGCCACAGCAACCAAGCTCGACGGGCGCGCCAAGCTGGCAAAAGCAGCAAAGAAAAAGGGCTATCTCATCGAGGCCAGGCCGCTTCGCGGTGGAGAGCTGCGGGAGTTCATCCGCGCGGAGGCTACAGCGCGCGAGCACAACATTGCACCTCAAGCGATCGAAGCATTGCTCGACGCGGTGGGCGACGACCTCGCCGCGATCGACGACGCGATGGAACGGCTGTCCTTGTTCGTCGGCGCAGGTCAGCGCATCGACGCCGAGGCCGTGATGATGTGCGTGACCCGCATTCGGGTGGAGTCGATTTGGAGCCTGGTGGACGCCATAGGGCTCAAGGATCGCCGCAAAGGCATCGCCGCTGCACAGTCGCTTCTCGACGATCGCGAGCCACCGCTGCGCCTGCTCGCCATGGTGGCCCGACAGCTACGGATCGTCGCCCGCATGCGCGAGGCGCTGTCCGAGGGCCTCCGCCCCCAGGAGGCGGCGAAGCGCGCGGGCGCCCCACCCTTCAAAGCTGGCGACCTCACCGAGTCGGCTCGGCGGTTCACCGCGGATAGCCTCGGACAGGCATTCACGCTGATCGCAGAAACCGACCGCGCACTCAAGGGCAGCAAACGCCCGCCGGACGTCATCCTGCAGGACGCAGTGCTCGAGCTCTGCGCGGACCCTCGCTGACGCGGCCTTTGGGGGCCTCAGCCCTGAAGCGCGTTGACTTGGTGGGTCAGCCTGGAGATGTAACGCGATCCGGTCCTACGATGGAAGATGCCCTTCGACACCGCGCCATCGATACGGCTCTCGGCCTCGATGAGCGCCTTCTTCGCGGCGTTGGCGTCCCCGGCCTCAATCGCGGCGCGCACGCGCTTCACACACGTACGCACGTAGGTGCGGATTTGCCGGTTGCGCGCGGTTCGCTTGACGGTCTGACGGACTCGCTTTTTTGCTGAAGCGTGGTTGGCCACTCTGATATCCTCCCCGTAGGGACGCGGGTGGTAGCCCTGCCAGGCAAGGCTGTCAAGCCGGTGAGAAGAACCTTGCGAGCCCCGCTCCTAACAGGCATACACGCTCGTGTCCCGACGCCAACAAACCTTGAATTGGCTTGCAAAGCTCGTCACCGAGCGCCGGAAGCTCGTGGTCTGGGTCTCGGTTCTGGTCACCCTCGCGTTCGCGACCCAGATCCCCAAGCTGACCGCTGATCCAGCCCCGGAAAGCCTTCTTTCCTCCTTCGAAGGCGAGGAATACGCGCTGATCCAGCAGCGATTCCAGGAGTGGTTCGGCAAGCGGCGCGAGGCGGTCCTCATCCTGGTCGAGGCGGACGACGTCCTATCCCGGGAGACACTCCAGCAGGTCCACGATCTATCGCTCTACTTCGCCGACAAGCCCTGGGTCGCGAAGGTCGCGGGCATCACCACGCTCAACATCCCGCGGCGGGTCAAAGCGGCCACCGACGAGGGCGATCTCGACGACCTCGATGACCTGGACGGCCTCGAAGAGGTTGGCGGCCTGGAGGACGAAGGCGATCTGGATGATCTAGACGACCTGGACGATCTGGATTCCCTCGACGAAGAGGAGGACCTGGCGGACGCCCAGGGGGATCTCGAGGACGACGCATTCAACGCCCTCCTCGACATCATCGAAAGCGATCCCGATCGCTTCCCAGGCGGTATCGCCAAGCTGGGTCCCGCGCTTTCCTCGGAGCTCCAAACCGACCCGATCGTGGAAGGCACCGAGGTCACCGACGAGGAAGCGGCCGAGCTCGCCACGGCGATCGCGGGCAACCCGCTGCTCGTGGGCCGGCTGATCGACGAAGACCACACCGTCGCCGGCGTCGCCCTTCAGCTGCCCGAGCTCGGCCCGCGCGAGATGCGCAAGGCGATGGACGAGCTCCGCGAGGGGCTGGAGCGACCCGAGTTCGAGGATATCCAGCTGCACGTCGGCGGCTTGCCTTATCTGCGCAGCGTCATCGTCAGCAAGATGCGGGAGGACAATCTAAGGCTGATTCCGCTGACCCTGGTGGTGTGCTTGGCCCTTCTGATGTTGTCGTTCCGCTGGGTGCCTGGGGTCCTACTGCCCTTTGGCGCGGTCGCCATCACCGCTGTGGTGACAGTTGGCGGCATGGCACTCGTCGGCGAGCCCATGAACATCCTCAACAATGTCATCGTGCCGCTACTGATCATCATCGGAATCAGCGATGCCACGCATTTAATTCAAAGGTATCGTGACGAAGTACACGCCGATGACAACCCAGACCGTCGGGCTGCCGGGCGTCGGACGGTGCGCGCGATCGCCGTGGCCTGTATGCTCACCTCGGCAACGACGGCAGTCGGCCTCGCATCTCTCGTCGTCTCGAAAACGGTGATGCTGCGCCACTTCGGGCTCACCTCCGGCCTTGGCGTGATGGTCTCCTACGTCGTCATCATCACGTTCGTCCCCGCGATTCTCACCTGGGTCACGCCGCCCAAGCGCGAAGAGGTTCGGCGGGAGCGCACCAGCATGTTTACCAACGTGACGAGCAGCCTGGTCGCGAAACTGCTCCGATGGCGATGGGCCGTGCTCGGTGCAACTGCGGTGTTCACCGTCGGCGCGGGCTATGTGGCCAGCCAAATCACGGTCGATCATGCCCTGCTCGACCAGTTCGACGAAACCGACCCGGTCTACACCACGACGCTCTTAATCGAAGAGAAGCTCGCCGGCGTCCGGCCGCTCGAGCTCGTGCTGGTCAGCACGGAAGAAGACCACTTCATGGACCCCGAGATGGTGCAAACCATCCAGAGAATCCGCAATTGGGCAGCCCTTCGCCCCGAGATCATCCGCACCTTGAGCTACGGCGACATGCTGCGCGAATCGTACGCACTCCTCGCCGACGACCCCAGTGTGAGGTCCGAGAACTTCAAGAGCGCCAAGCAGGTCAAAGGGCTCGTCACCATGATGAGCCAGCGCAAACCCAGCCCGCTGTCCGACTGGCTCACCGAGGACGGTAAGAAGGCGCGCGTTCAATTCAAGCTGCGAGACGTGGGCGCACAAGCGACGATGCGGTTCCTCGACATCCTCGAAGGGGTCATTCAGTCCGAAGTCGGAGATGACGACACGGTGTCCGTCTCGTTCACGGGAGAGGCCTACACCGGCTCGCGCGGGCAAGCGGCGGTCGTGAACGACCTGCTTGGGAGCCTGCTCGTCGCTGTCGTGGTGATCTTTCTGCTCCTGGCCTTCTTCTTCCGAAGCATCCGGCTCGGCCTGTTGAGCATCCCACCGAACTTGATCCCTTTGGTCGCGACGATGGCCTACATGGTGTGGCGTGAGATCCCGCTCAACGTATCGACGGTCATCATCTTTTCGATCAGCCTCGGCCTCGCGGTCAACGGCACCATTCACGTGCTCGCGCGTTTCCGCGAGGAGATGCACACGGGGATCGGGCGGGAAGCCGCGTTGGTTCGCGCCGCGCGCGGCACTGGTCGAGCGATCGTGATCTCGTGCGTGACTCTGATGGCCGGATTCAGTGTGCTGGGGCTGAGCTCGTTCGTCCCGGTTCGGAACTTCGGAGAGCTGATCGCAGTGACGATCGGCGGCTGCCTCGTCGCAACCTTGATCGTGCTCCCCCCCCTGCTTCGGGTCGGCGGTGGGAACGCTGGGGTTCGCGACTCGGACGACTAGCGCCCCATCCGCTCGATGAGGGCAGAAGCGAACTCTTCCGTTCCGAGGTTTCCCCCCAGGTCCCTCGTCTTCTGATCATCGGACAGCGCTCGATTGTAGGCCTCGCGAACCCGAGTGGCGGCGACACGGCAACTCTCGTCTGCCCGCGTATCGGCGATGTGATTCAGCATCATCACCCCCGACATGAGGAGGGCCAACGGGTTCGCGACGCCCTTGCCTGCGATGTCGGGCGCCGAACCATGCACCGCTTCGAACACCGCGTAGTCGTTTCCGATGTTCGCCCCGGGAATGACGCCGAGGCCGCCGACGAAGCCCGCACAAAGATCGCTGAGCACGTCACCATAGAGATTTTCGAGTAACAGCACGTCGAACTGCGTTGGGTCCTGCACGAGCTTCATGCACCCCGCATCGATGATGACCTCCTCGTAGTCGACGTCCGTGAAGCCCTCGCCTTCCCAGACCGCGCGCGCACAGCGGATGAACATCCCGTCGGTCATCTTCATGATGTTGGCTTTGTGCATCACGGTGACCTTCTTGCGCCCACGGTCTCGGGCGTATTGAAAGGCCGCCTGGGCGATGCGCGTGGAGGCCGTCTCCGTCGCGACCTTGAGGCTCGTCACGACACCCTTGGTCACCTCGTTTTCGATGCCGCTGTAAAGCCCTTCGGTGTTCTCCCGAATCACGACCAAATCGACGTTTTCGTACCGCGTGCGAATGCCGGGTAGGTTGCGAACCGGACGAACTGCGGCGTAGAGGTCGAGCCGCTTGCGCAGCTGCACGTTGACCGAAGTGAAGCCTTCACCCACCGGCGTCGTGCAGGGCCCCTTGAGAGCGATGCCCCGCTCGCGAACCGCGTCGAGGGTCTGCTCCGGGAGCACCTCACCCAGCGTCTGCAGCGCAGCGATGCCGGCATGATGCTCCACCCATTCGACTGGCGCCTGGGCCGCTTCGAGGACACGAACCGTGGCGGCGGCGACCTCCGGGCCGATGCCGTCACCCGGGATGAGAACAATCTGATGCGTTGTCATTTCGATCTCCCGGCCCAAGCGTAGCTCTTGCCAACCGATCGCCAATGCGCTTCAAGAGGAAACATGACGGAAAATGACTCGGTCATGCGAGCGATGACCAATGATGGGGCTTTTCGTGTGGTCGCCGCAAGGACAACCGACACCGCACAGGCGGTGGTCGCCGCCCAGAATCTCTCTGGCCCGCTGGCTCACGACATGGCGGACCTGTTGACGACGGCCGTGCTCTACCGCGAGACGATGGCGCCGTCGCTGCGCGTGCAGTGCATCGTGCGCTTCGAAGACGAGGCCGGGCAGCTCGTCGCTGACTCACATCCGGACGGCTGGACTCGCGGTCTGTTGCAGCCGGGCCCGGGTGACGCCCCACCCGACCTTCGTCAGACTCGTGCGACCCTTCAAATGATGCGGACTCTCCCGAACTCCGATCTCCACCGCGGCGTGGTCGAGGTGCCCGAAAGCGGGAATCTTTCGGAAGCCTTCATGCGTTACATGCAGTTATCGGAGCAAATCGTCTCGATGATTTCGTTGGGTTCGGCGGTCGAGGGCGACTGTCCCGCGGCTGGAGGCTTCGTCGTGCAGCTCCTGCCCGAAGCTGCCGAGGCCGATGCCGCCATGGACACCATGACCCGGCGCCTCGAAGATTTCGTGGAGATTCGCGAACGCCTGCAGAAGTTCGACGGCTCACCGTCTCAGCTGATCGAGCAGATCTTCGAAGGCATGCCGTTTACCTGGTTGGACAACAGCGACATCCGCTTTGGCTGTCAGTGCAGCGAGGTCCGAGTGATGACGACGCTCAGCGTCCTCGACCGCTCGGACATCCAAGAGCTCGTCGACGAGGGCGAGCCGCTGAGCATTGGCTGCGACTATTGCGGCGCCTCGTACAGCGTGGAAATCGCGCAGCTTCGAGGCCTGCTGCGATCGAGCTGATCGACCCTCCTTTCTTGCCGGGATCGGCACCTCGTGCGCATCCTTCCGCCGATGTCCGATAAGCCAGCTAAAACCTCCGGCGGCGAGATCGTCCGCCGTGCGGGCGTGGTGGCCACGGGCACTCTGACGTCGCGAATCCTAGGCGCGGTGCGGGACGCAGTCGTCGCTGCGGTGTTTGCCTTGGGCGCCACCGATGCGTTCTGGCTCGCCTTCACGATCCCAAATGCACTACGGGTGCTGCTCGGCGAAGGTGCAGTCTCAGCAGCCTTCGTCCCGGTGTTCACCGAGGTGCGCGAACGCGAAAGCATGGCGCGCGCCAAACAGTTCTACGGGAACCTGATCGGCGCCATGGCGGTCGTCCTGCTCGTAGTCACGGTGCTGGGCATTGCGTGCGCCCCCTGGATCGTCAAAGCCTATGCGTGGGGCTTTCAGCGTGACGAAGCCTTGTTTGAAACCACGGTCGCTCTCACGCGACTGCTCTTTCCCTACATCTTCCTGATGGGGATCTCGGCGCTGATGATGGGCGCCCTGTACGCGAGCAAGCGATTCGCAGCCCCCTCCTTCGCCCCCGCACTACTCAACATCTGCCTCATCGCCGCCGCACTGCTCCTCGCACCGATGCTCGTCGAGCTTGGCTGGCCGGCGATCTTTGCACTCGCCGTCGGCGCCCTTCTCGGCGGCGTTCTCCAGATCATCGCACAGCTCCCATCGCTGCGAAAAGCGAACCTGATCGTCCGCCCGCGGATCGGCTTCGGCGACATTCACGTACGCAAGTGTGCGCGTCTCATGGTCCCGTTGCTGGCGGGCCTCGGCGTCTATCAGCTCAACGTGCTCCTCTCTCGACTGTTCGCGTCCTTCCTGCCCACCGGAAGCGTGAGCTACCTCTACTACGGCCAGCGCCTGGCTGAGATTCCGCAGGGAATGTTTGCGCTGGCGATCGCCTCCGCCGCCCTTCCCTCGTTGAGTGATGCCGTCGCGAAGGGCGACGAAGAGGAAGCCAAGCGCCTCTTCCGGCACGCACTTCGCCTTTCGCTGTTCGTCGCGGTGCCGGCGGCCGTCGCCTTGGCGGTGCTGGCGGAGCCGACGGCCACGGTCTTCTTCGGACGCGGCCGCTACGACGCGGCTGCCATTCATGAAACCACACGATCGTTGGTTTGGCAGGCAGCGGGCATTTGGGCGGTCGCATCGGTGCGCACCATCGTTCCAATGTTCCACGCACATAACGACACGCGGACCCCAGTCATTGCGAGCGCCTTCAATCTCGTCGCCTTCGTCGCCCTCAGCCTCGTCCTGATGGGACCGATGCAGCATGCTGGCCTCGCTGCGGCGACGACCGCGGCTGCCACCATCCAGCTCGTCGCACTGCTGTGGCTTCTTCACAAGAGGTCCGGGGACCTCGGCCTGGCGGAGGTCAACGCGAGCGTCCTTCGCATCGTCGTCGCTAGCGCCGTGATGGGTGCGGTCGTCTGGACGGGAGCCAGCCTCGGACAATGGAGCAATGGCGGCAATGACCCGCGCAACGTGGCGGTATTTGGCGCGACCGTCGTGATCGGGCTTCTGACGTACCTCGGCGTGGCTGCCGCCCTCGGCTCACCCGAGCTTCGAGACCTCAAAGCCGCTATTGAGCGCCGCATACGTGCGTGACTTGCCAGGGGCGCTACAACGCCTGCCATGGACGTGCTCGACGCAGAATTCGTCGCCGGAGCAACCGTGCTCGGACAGTTGCCGGCGCCGACCTTTGCGGAGGTCGCCTTCGCGGGACGATCGAACGTCGGTAAGTCGAGCCTCATCAACAACCTCGTCCGTCGCAAGAAGCTCGTGCGCACCAGCAGCGCACCGGGTTGCACCCGCGCGATCAACATCTTTCGTGTACGTCTGCGGGCCAACGACGATGAGGCACATCTCGACTTGGTGGACCTGCCCGGGTACGGCTATGCGCAGCGGAGCAAGGCCGAGCGCAAGTCGTGGGGCCCGCTGATCGAAGGATTCCTCAGTGAGCGACCGGGGCTGCGGGGTGCGGTGGTCATCGTCGACATTCGGCGGGGGGTGCAAGACGACGACCGTCAGCTCCTGGAGTTCCTCGAAAGCGTCGGCGTCACACCGATTTTGGTTGCCACCAAGATCGACAAGCTGCCCGCAAGCAAACGAAAGCCGGCAGTCGCGAAGCTTCAGCGTGAGCTCAGCCACCGCGTGATCCCCTACAGCTCGGTCACCGGAGACGGGCGGGATGCGCTGTGGAAGCGGGTCTTGTCCGTGAGCAGCATCGACCGGCCGGACGAGGCCGCTCAACCCTGAGTGTCCGCTACTCGTCGAGATCGAGCTTCAGGTCCTGGCCTGGCTCGCGCAGGCGCAGGTTCGACGGGTCTCCAAGCATCAACGCCGGGTCGGGGAGATCGGGGTTGGGGTCGGCACCCAATGCTCCCGACCCCATCATCTGCTCGGCGAGGCGCCGGACCTCGGGACGTTTGTCACGCGGCACCAACCGTAAAGCCGCGCCAACATGCTCGATCGCCGCCTCGTCATCGCCCGCCTCCTGGAAGATGTGCGCCGCTTGAAGGCGCAGCTGCCAGTTGTCGGGATCGAGCTCGACCGCGCGTTTCATGTTCCCCGCCGCTGCGATCGGATCACTTCGAGTAAGATGGTACTGGGCCCAAACCGCCCACAGCATGGGCGCATCCGGGGTGAGTGACTCCGCCGCCTCGAGGTCCAACCGAGCTCGCTCTGGCTCGTCCAGGCCCAAATGAATCGTCGCCAACATGACATGCGCACGGCCATAGCGAGGCCACTTTTCGATGACCTCCCCAACGACTCGACTGCCCTCACTGAACTGCGCTTCCGCTGCGGCCTGCTGACCATTCATCTCGAGCATCCCCGCTTGGGCTAGATGAAGCTGCACCAGCTTGAGCTGGCGAGGCCCGTCGGGTCGGAGCTGAGTCGCGCCTTCGAACTCCTTCGCCGCCTGATCGATCGCGCCCGACTCGAGCAGGACCGTACCGCTCACCGTGCGAAGCGAGGGCGACACCGGATCGAGTAGGAGCGCCGTCTCGATCAGCGGCAGCGGCTTCGCTTCATCGCCCGAGCCTGCGACGATGCGCATTGCCTCCGTCCCGAGGGCAGCAGCCAACACCTCGGTGTCGCGAAGCACGCGAACCGACGAGACCTTCACCTCGCCGCGACCTCCCCAAGGATCGAAGTACGCCGAGGGCTGATCCGAAGCGCTCTGCGCGTACACGGCCGTCACGAAGTACCCCAACATGCCGGATGGGTCGGCCGGCGCGCGCGCACCTTCGAACTCCCACACTTCTGCGACCATCGCGTTCGCCCCGTGCGTCCGGAGAAGTGCGGTCATCGCGGTTGCCAGTTCCAGTGGGTAGAGCTCCACGCGCTCTTGATGTGCGTCGATGATCGCAAGCGTCTGGTCAGCGGTCAGGACCTCGCGAGACAGCGGCCGCTCGAGCGACCAGGACGAGGACTCCGCGTGCAGCCGCGCGGCGATCTCGGCGGCGCCCTCGGGCCACCCCGCGACGTCATCGGGGAGCGTCATCATCGACTCGTACACGCCAACCCGAATCTGGTCGCGCTCCAGGTACGCCGCGAGCTCACGTGCGTCGAGCGGGCGCAGCGGGGGTGTTTCCTCGAGCGTTACCGTCGTAGACCGATACACCCCGTACCCGATGCCCGCGGCTACGATGACCAGCGCAACGACGAACAGCCACGGATGGCCCACGGCACCCGGGGGTGCAACCTCCTTCACCAACTCGACACCGCCCCTTCGCATGCACTGAGGGCAGCGCGGCTTATTTCCCGGTTCTTCGGGGACGAACTCCTTGTCGCAGTGCGCGCAGAAATACTTCGTGGACATGGCGCGCGAGCATACGGCTACGGCGACGGCTCGTCGACCGGCGGGTCGGGCACGAAACCGTTGCCGTGGATCCGAGCGAATGCAAATCCGCACTCCCGGGCGCGGCCCTCACGCCACTCCCTATCCCAAAGCTCGATGTCGCACTTCACATCGCCAAAGTTAATCTCGAGTTGCGGCTTCGCCTCGCCGGGCTCGGAACGCTCTTTCGAAGTTGATGACAGTGAGCAACATTCGAGCCCGCGCAGACTTCCAACGAGCTTCGCGTAGTCGTCCTCGGACACGGTGCGGGTGACGCTCATCATCGTGCCGGTCGATGATCTGGTCGTCGTGATCAGCTCTCGAGCACTATCGAGCACAACGTGCATGCTGCGTCGATCGGGGCTCCGGCTGATCACGCTCCACGAGACGACCACCGTATCCGGCGGGACCGTCGGCAACGCGACCTCTTTCTTTGGCTCGTTCTGCGAGCAGCTCGACAGCAGCATCGTCACGCAAAGCATCCAATTTCGCATTCCACGCACTAGATCACGCTTGCCCCGCAAAGTCCACCGCGTGCACCCGACCCCCAGCGCGCCATAATCTCCAACCGATGACCGAAGAGCTCGACTGCCTGTCTTGCGGGGCGTGCTGCCGGACAGGAACCGACGGGCGCATCTTGATCCCGCCAGAGGACTTGATGCGTTGGCGTCAGATCGGCCGGGATGACATCGCGAAAGCGGTGCAACCAGGCCACTTTGGAATGGTGGGCTTCGCGACACGGGGGGATGGGTCCTGCGTGCATTTGGGAACCGACCAGAGCCCGAACGCCTGCCGGATTTACGAGATTCGAGGAACGACCTGCCGGAAGTTCGAGCGGGGCAGCCCACAATGTCTGGAGTTTCGACGTGAGGCCGGCATCTGACGCTGGCGCTGGCCCGTGAGGGTATTGCCAGGTGGGCCGACGATCGGGTACCACCTTCTCCATGACTCACCGGGCAAAGCTGTTCGGGGCGCTCGGCCTCGGCGCGTGCTTTGTTGCCCTGACACTCCGAGCGAGTGCCGACCTCCCCCCCGAAGAAGTGGGTCAGGTGCTGCGGCTTCCGGACACGGTGAGTGACCACTGGCTGTGGGTCCCCGACCGCGTGTTTCGCCATTCGATCTTGCTCGACGGAGACAGTGGGAAGATGCTGGGCGCCGTCGACAGCGGCGCACAAATCACGCCGAAGCCGCCGCTGTGGGCGCGCACGCGCAACGAAATTTTCAACGTCGACACGATCTACTCACGCGGCCATCGCGGCGAACGGCATGACTACGTGGTCATCTACGACTCGCGCACCCTCGCGGTGAAGGGTGAGGTCGAGATTCCGCCGAAGGCAGCCGAGACGAGCACCGGCATCGCGTTGGTCGGCCTGCTCGACGGCGAGCGATTCGTCGCCGTGCTCAATCAGTCCCCAGGCGCATCCGTCTCTGTCATCGACGTTGAAACGAGACGGGTGGTGGCGGAAGTCCAGACTGCCGGTTGCGCCGCAGTGTTTCCCGCGGGTCCAACTCGCTTCGGCATGCTGTGCGGCGACGGTACCGCGATCACGGTCCACTTGAAAGACACCGGCGAGCTCGATCGCATCGCACGAAGCGCGCCATTCTTCGACGCCGTCGCCGACCCGATCACCGAGAAAGGCGTTCGCGACGGCTCGACTTGGTGGTTCGCCTCCTTCGGCGGGCTCCTCCACCAAGTAGATTTTGGTGGCGAAAACCCAGCCGCCACCGCACCGTGGCCACTCTTCACCGACGCTGAGCTCAACGACGAATGGCGAATCGGCGGAGCGCAACACCTCGCCTATCATCGGGGCACCAAGCGACTCTACTCCGTGGTGCACCAAGGCGGGCCGGGCTCTCACAAGGATCCGGGCACTGAGATTTGGGTCTATGACGTGCCCGCGCGGAATAAGATCGACGTGATTTCGGCTCCGAATCTCATCGCCGCGTTCCTCGGCCCGCAGGCCGGATTCGATGCCCAAGGCACCTTGGGAAAGATCCTGAACTTCTTGGTGCCTAATTCGGGTGTGCACAGCATCGCGGTGACCCAAGACGACCAGCCCCTGCTCTTCATGCGTCACGGAGACCTTGGCGCAGTTGGGGTGGTCGACGCGATGAGCGGCGAGCATCTCCGGGACATCGAGGAAACCGGGCTGTCCGGCGTGTTATTGGTGGTGCCATGATCGACCCCGTCGTCGAGCTATCGATTTGCTTCGCGCTGGCGCTCCTCTTTGCTGCGGCCGCCTGGCACAAGGTGTCGGACCGGGTTCGATTTGGAGCCACGGTGGGCGCGTACAGCCTGCTGCCGCCGTGGCTGGTGTCGCCAGTCGCGCATGTTCTGCCATGGCTGGAGGCATGCATCGCGGTCGGGCTCCTATACCCGCCGACGCGATCGGCCGCCGCGCTTGCCGTGGTACCGCTGCTGATGCTGTACACCATCGCCATCGCTGCAAACCTCGCCCGCGGGCGACGCGAGATCGACTGCGGATGCTTCGCCTCCTCGGCGCGTGTTCCGCTAAGCAAGTGGCTCCTCCTGCGTAACGGGATTTTGATCGTCGCCTCCTGCCTGCTCCTCCTCCCGATACGGACGCGAGCGCTGGTGTGGGTCGACGGAGCAACCATAGTCATGACACTCGCCACGTTGTCTCTCCTCTGGGCATCCGGACAGCGGCTGGCGCAAACCGGCCCAGCGCTCCGCCACTTCGGAGGCGTCCGATGATCGACGCCCTGCTCATTTCGAACGGCGTCTTGTGGCTCCTGGTCATTGGGCTCGCCCTGACGGTACTCGCCCTCACCCGCCAAGTCGGATTGCTCCACGAACGCATCTCACCCGTCGGCGCCCTTTCTCCTGAAGCAAAGATCAAAGTCGGCGACCCTGCGCCCGAGCTGGCGTTAATCGACCTCCACGATCATCCGGTGCAGATCGGAGGAGCCTCGAAAGACGAGAGCCGGACCCTCTTGTTTTTCCTTTCCCCGACATGCCCGGTCTGCGACACGCTCCTGCCGACGGTCGAGCGCGTCGCCCGCACGGAAGTGCCGCGCGTCCGGGTCATCCTCGTGAGCGACGGCTTGCCCGACGAACACCGCGCATTCGTGGCCGAGAAACGCATCTCTCACTTGCCGTATATCTTGTCGGCGCCCCTCGGCATGACCTATGGGGTGGCGAAGCTCCCCTACGCAGTGCTCATCGACGCAAACGGCATCGTTGCCGCCCAAGGTTTGGTCAATACGCGCGAACACCTCGAAAGTTTGTTCGAGGCGCAACGACGCGGAGTCGCATCGATCCAGGACTACCTCGAGGAGAAGGCCAAATGAGTCGGCTCGATCGTTGGTTCGAAGGGATGACACGGCAGTCGGCGCGCCGGGTGTCGCGTCGCAACTGGCTGTCGCGCTTCGGTGGAGTGCTCGTGGGTGGAGCCGCCCTTCCGCTGCTGCCTGTTGCCCGCGCCGCAGAGAAGCACACCGTCGGCGAGGATGGGGTCAAGGGCCGCGAAGGCGACCCCAGCCGCTGCGAGTACTGGCGTCACTGCGCCATCGACGGCTTCCTGTGCAGTTGCTGCGGGGGCTCCCACACCGCCTGCCCGCCCGGAACCGAAATGTCCCCAGTGACCTGGATCGGCACCTGCCGAAACCCAGCGGATGGTAAGGACTACATCATCTCGTACAACGACTGCTGCGGAAAGACGTTCTGCGGCCGCTGCATGTGCAACCGCAACGAAGGCGAGCGCCCCCTCTACCACTGGTACCGCAACAACGACATCAACTGGTGCGGTGGCGCGCAGGCTCAAACCTACAGCTGCTCGACCGCAGTCGTGGTCAAGACCGCCAAAGAGGCGCAGCCGGAGAAATGAAGCTCGCGCTCGGCACGGCCGCATTTCTGCTAATGGCGCACCCCGCTGCTGCAGACTCATATGAAGAGCACGACTACACGTTGAACTGCTCGGGCTGCCATCGAACCGACGGTTCCGGATCGAGGGTAGTCCCGTCGCTTCAGGCGATGCCGGAGCTCAGCGCAAAGGCCGGCGCCCGTGAATACTGGGTGCAAGTGCCGGGCGCGGCGCAAGCGCCGCTTTCCAACGCGCGGCTGGCGGCGTTGATGAACTGGTTGGTGGAGCGGTTTGTGGGGAAGCGACCGGAGCCTGCGTACACCGCGCAGGAAGTCGGACGACTACGCCGCAACCCGCTAAGGGATCCGATCGCCCGGCGTACCGAAATCCGCCGAGCGACCCCTCACTGACACCCCGTAAAGTCGACGCTCTGCGTCGTCCACGGGGCTTCGCTGGCACCTAGCCCCGTGGCGACGAAGTCGCTCTACGGGGTGACGCCGCTGGGCGTGGTATTTGCTCGGGTGGGGTGCGGCGGCCTAATATGAAAAGATAATGTTCAGCGCAGATGATCTCCTCGGGGACGACCCGCGGCGCGAGTTCGAGCGACTGCTCGTGACGCGCTGCCGCGCAGGAGGTGCTTTCGCGCTGATGCTGGTCGACCTCGACGGCTTCACCGACGTGAGCGCGCGCTTCGGGGCGCCCACGGCGGACCTCCTCCTCTACGAAGTCGCCTCACGCCTTCGCGAGATGTTGAGCGAACATGATGCCGTCATGCGTAGCGGCCACGGTGAGTTCGCGATCTTCGTCCGAGGCATGGAACGGGTACAGAACGCCGAGCGGCTCGCCAACGAGCTGATCGAAAGGGTGGAGCGCCCACTGACAGTTTCGGGCACCCGCTTCCGTCTCAGCGCAAGCATCGGCATCACGCTATCCCCGCGGCAGAGCGGGGAGTGGCGGCTACTACTGCAGGACGCAGACGAGGCCGTCTACGACGCAAAGAAGCAGGGCCGCGGGCATATCAGCATAAGCTCCGCCCCCCCGAAACGCTGACGCCCCGTAAAGTCGACGCTCTGCGTCGTCCACGGGGCTTCGCTCGCACATGAGCGAGTCCATCTCACCTTTGAAAAGGGGTCTGACCCCTTTTATTCGCTGAAGAGGTTCTCGACGTCGGCCTTGGTGAGGCCCTTGAGCGGGCTGCCTTCTGTCGAGAGGACGTTGCTTACTAGGGCTCGCTTCTTGGCGGAGAGCTCTAGGATCTTTTCCTCTACGGTGCCGGCGGCGATGAGTTTGTAGACGTTTACATTCTTGGTTTGGCCGATGCGGTGGGCTCGGTCGGTGGCCTGGTCTTCGACCGCGGGGTTCCACCAGGGGTCGAAGTGGACGACCGTGTCAGCGCCGGTGAGGTTGAGGCCGGTGCCGCCTGCCTTGAGTGAGATCAGGAAGACGGGGACGCTCGTGTCTTCGTTGAAGCGGTCGACCCGATCGATGCGGTCCTTCGTGGAGCCGTCGAGGTATTCGTATTGGACGCCATCGGTGTCGAGGGCGGCGCGGATGTGGTTGAGCATTTCTACGAACTGGCTGAAGACCAACACCCGGTGATTGCCGTCCACCGCTTCGTCGATGATCTCGCGAAGCGCGCCGAGCTTACCACTGTCGTCCGCGTCGAAATCGGTGTCGGGCAACTTCATCAACCGCGGGTCACATGCGACCTGCCGCAAGCGAGTGAGCGCGGCGAGAATCTGAATCTGCGCCTTGCTGACGCCCTTCTTCTCGACCTCGCTCAGCACGCTCTTGCGCACCTGACCAAGGACCTGCTTGTAGAGCTTGGCCTGCTCCTCAGCCAGCGGCACGATCATCTCCTGCTCGATCTTGTCTGGCAGATCCGCAGCGACGTCGATCTTCAGGCGCCGCATGACGAAGGGCTTGATCGTCGCCCGTAATCGCTGGGCGGTTTCCATGTCTCCGCGATCGATCGGCCGCGCAACGCGCTCCTCGAACGTCTTGAGCTGGCCTAGCAGCCCGGGCGACACGAAGTCGAAGATACTCCACAGCTCACTGAGGCGGTTTTCGATCGGCGTGCCCGTCAGCGCAAGCCTTCGCTCGCTGCTCAGCTTCTTGGCAGACCGCGCCGTCTGGCTCATCGGGTTCTTGATGTGCTGCGCCTCGTCCAAAATCACGTAGCGGAGGTCGAGCGCCTGAAGCAGCTCCTCGTCGCGGCGAAGCAACGCGTAGCTGGTGATCATCACGTCGGCCTTTTCGAGCTCAGGCGCGCGCTGGCTGCGATTCGGGCCCTGCCACACAACGGTCTTGAGCCCAGGCGCGAACTTGTTGATCTCACGCTCCCAGTTCGGCACGACCGACGTCGGCGCGACGACGAGGTTGAGCTTGCGCTTGTACTTACCCTTGGCCCACAAGAGCAACGCAATCGCCTGGACGGTCTTACCGAGGCCCATGTCGTCCGCGAGAATGCCGCCGCTGTTGAGCTCGTGGAGAAACACGAGCCAGGAAAAGCCGTCTTTCTGGTACGGACGCAGATCGGCCTTGAGTGTTCGAGGCTTGGGGACGTTGGGAATCTCGTCGATGTCTTCGATCTTCGCAAACAGGGACTTCGCCGACGCCGACACCTTCGCGTTGTCGACCATCTTCAGGAGGTCCTGTACGCGCCCGGCCTGCGAGAGCGGAAGCTTGTCTTTTATCCCGGCAGTCGCGTAGATCTCGGCCATCCGCGTGAGCACATCGCCCACCTTCTCGGGATCGATCGGCGCGTAGGTGCCGTCTTCGAGCTGAACCAGCCGCCGCCCGTGCTCGAGGCAAGCCCGAAGCTCCTCTTCGCGCACGACGGCGCCGCCCGACTCGAACTTCATGTCGAGGTTGAGCCAATCGACTCCGCTCGACACGCGCATCTGCGGCATCACCGATTCGTCGCGGATGGTGACATCCACGAGGTCGTCCGGAATGAAGCGATCCCAATCCTCGGGAAGCTCGCCGATCCCATTCGTCCAAAACGCGATCGCGTCGCCGCCGGAAGCCACGAGCTCCTCACCCGACTCCGAGACCTCGAAATTCTGGTTGAGCAATGCCTGCACGCCGGCCATTTCTGCGCCGACATCACGCCGCACGACGCGCGGCCGCCCTTTGCCGCTCTTTGGGGGCAGGAACGCCAACGGCGAGGGGAAATCGTCCGGCGGAACGTCGAACTCCTGATCTTCGTAGCGCACGTACAGCCGAACCCGCGCATCGATGATGTCGCCGTTGGCCTTGAGCTCGAAGCGCGGCGTCTGATCGACCAGGTCCGCCACAGAGCTCAAGTCTGGAAGGTCCGCACCAAGTAGCGCCGCAACACGAGGAATCGACTCGCCGAGCAACTCCGGAAGATCTTCGTGCGACTGCACCATCGCCGGCGAGCGGTAGAGCCGCTGCAGCCAAGCCGGGGTGACCAGCTCGCTCACCGGCCGCGCCACGCCTTCGGTGGTGTCGATCTGCCAGCCGGGCGTCCCCTCGAACCAGGCGCCGCTCGAAAGCGCGAAGCGCCGTTTGTTGCTCTCGAGGTAGAACACGACGCGCACCCGGAGGCTGTCACCGTTGGCGGGGTCGAGCTCGATCCGAGGTTTCAGCGCCTCGTTTGCAAAGCGCAGCTCCATCGACGCGGGCTCGAGCAGCACGCGCCGGTCGCTGAGCATCTCCAAGACTTCCGCCGCATCTTCGCCTCGAAGCTCGGCGGTCGTGGGCTGCCCACGGTTCATGTTCCGGGCGAGCGCTCGAAAAAGCGGGCGCTCGTCGATCGACACCATATTGAACGCGCCCAGCGCCTCGGTGATCGGCACCGCGCTCCGCGAACCCGCAAGAACGGGTGTGACCGTGATCGAAGCCGAGCGAACCGTCATGCGGTATTCGAACTCGAGGGGCTTGGGGAGTGCCTCCGCGGGCAGCCAAGCGTCCATCGGCCCACGCGCCTCTCCGCGCCGCGCCTGAAGCTCACGGGGTGACAGGACCTCGAGTGCGCCACCCTCGGCGCCACCGGCGCCACGCCGACGACGTCGAGACCGCCGCCTCTTGCCACCGGCAGAGACCGTCCCCGGAACATGCACCGGCTCCGCCTTCTTCTTCTTACTCGGCTGCTGTTGCGGACCCTTCGCCCGTGGCGGCCGTACCTCGTCACGCAACGCCACCATCACCGCGGCAACATGCTTGCAGTGCCCCGTCGGCCCACGCCAACCCGGGCATGTACAGCTCGATTCCCACGTGTCGCCCTCTGCGCCGTAGGTGACCTTCGTGCGGTAAGGCTCATCGGCCGTGCGCACCGAGATCTCCCCACTGGCCGAATCCCCTCCCTCTTTGAGGTTCTCGACCGCCTTGCGACGCGCATAGAGACGACCGCGCAAGAACGCATTGCCGCCCGTGACGCGTTGAATCGCCCGGTCGCTCATCGAGGCGAGCTTCTTCGCCACCTCGGTCGTCGGCTCGCGCCACGTCGGCGCTTCTTCGGCCGGCGCCTCGAGCGTGGCTTCTTCTTCTACCGTTTCTTGGAGAGCAGTTTCGGCCATCGAATGAGGGCTGTGATCAGCCTGAATGGTCTTGGGTTGAAGGCTAACGGGACCTACACGGGACTACGCGCGTTGCGTCTTTCCCCTCGCGGCGCCGTTGCTCGTTCTACCGTGTTACCCCGGTGTAGGCCGCAACCGCCGCTAGATCGTGATCTTACACACCCCACAGAAGACTGCAACTCCCGGCAGCCCGCCCGGGGGAAACTGGCTAGCCTGAGGCGCGGACCAGGGCCTCAGGCAGCAGGAGCGAGGGGGTCCCCGTCGAACATACCCACAGCTGGTGGGCCGCGCGGGTGGCAGCGATGTGGAGCAGGTGCCGGGTCTCGTTGTCGGTCGGGAAGGTGGATCGATTGCACTCGACGATGACGACGTAGTCGAATTCGAGGCCTTTGACCTGACGAACGTCCGTCACGTCGACCCCCGGACGGAAGGGAAAGTCCTGCTCGGCGATGCGCCGAAGGTTCGGCACCTCCCCGTGGCGAAGGCCCTTGTAATAGACGTCAGCCTGCTCGGGATAGCGGGAAATGACCGCGACCGAGGACAGTGGCTCGGAGCTGACGAGCTTCCGAAGCGCCTCCGAAAGAAAGCCCACGGCCTCACCGCTGCCGCCAAACTGGAACAACTCGACCGGTGCGCCGTAGCGGGTGGCCTCCCCCGAGACTTCGTTGCGAAGCGGCCCGAGAACGTCCGTCGCAAAGTCGAGGATCTCATGGGTCGAGCGGTAGCTCAGCTTGAGCGGCTCGATCTCGATGTGGTCGAGCTTCAGCTCCTGGAGCACGTGCCGCCAATCCGAAAAGCCGTTGTCGAGATGGAGCTTCTGCGCGATGTCGCCCGCGAGCGTCACGCTCTGTTGCTCGGCCGCCGTGTCGAGCACGACCGCCAGCTCGACCGGGCTCATGTCCTGCGCCTCATCGACGAAGATGTGCTCGTACTCCAGCGCCGCACGCCGCCCCGAAAGCGGACCACGTAGCGTTTGAAAAAGTCGAAGCAGAAGCGCGTCGTCCTCGCGATCGAGCTCGGCTGGCTCGTCTTCGTCGACACCATCCGCCCCGACCGTTCGGGTGTGAGAGTCGTCATTTTCGTCGATCGCCTCTTCGTACGCCATCAACGCACGGGTCGAATGCCGGCTGCACCACGAATGTGCCCACTCGATCTGCTTCTCGCTCAACGCGTCGGGAGCCCAGCGAGCAAACGCGTCGGTCAGGCGATTCCGATCGGTCACCAGGTCGGCCCACGCCGTCACCACGTCTTTCGTTCGCAGCGACCAACGCTGGCAAATGCGCCCCACCGCGTGCCGGATGCCGATCGGTACTTGCTGCGCATCGCCGTCGCGCTCCTGGAGCCACTGCGAGAGCACCTCGAGGCGCACACCGAGAGGCTCGGCTGCGGTGCCCCTCCAAATCCGCGCCACCAGCGCACCCTCCTCGCCTTGCTTGCTTTGTTCGAGGATTTCCGTCTCGACCCGATCCGCAAGGTCGGCAACGTACTGATCGATCGCGCGCAGCATCGCCGGATGCTTCTTCATCCGGACCACATGCGTTGGCGTGTCCTCCACGTAGCGAGTGGTCAGCTTCGGAATGTGTCGGCGCCGCTGCTGCTCGGCCCACCGCTGGAAGGTCTGGACGGGCATGTCACTGACACCCAAAGCCGGCAGGACGCGCGAGATGTACCGCACGAGCGCATCGTTGAAGACGATGACCAGCATCTGATCCGAACGGAACCGCTGCGGGTCCTGGAACGCAAGATACGCGAGGCGGTGGAGTCCAATCGTGGTCTTGCCGCTACCCGCGCCGCCTTGAATGACTACGAGGCCTGACGTGGGCTGGCTGATCAGGTCGAACTGGCGTGGATCGATGAGCGCCGTGATCTCCGAGAGATGCTTGTCCTCGCGCAGATCCTCGTCACCTATCCCAAGCTCGCCGGGCCGATGATGCGACTCGGGACGCATCGCCGCGCCCTGCCCGCCCGAAAGCTTCGTCGCCTGATCGGCCACACGCCGCCACAGGTCGTCGCGTGAGCGCCGAAAGGTTCCTTGCGGGGTGCCAATGCGGCGCAGCTTGCCGGTCGTGATCGACAGGTTGCGGCGGACGAGCACTTCCCCCTCGACCTCGCGGTCGCCGAAGATCTCGTCGTAGTCGTCGCCTTCTTCGTAGCGGTAGTAGACCCGGCTCACCGGCGCGTCCCGCCAATCGACGATGCGCACGCCGGTCTTGGGATCGAGGAACGTGCTGCGGCCGATCAAGATCTCCCGCTTGCGGCCTTCCTCCTCGAGAATCATCCGGCCGAAGTAAGGCGACGCCCGGTCGACGGCGCCTTCGGTCACCCTGGCTCGACGCTGCGCGACCTGCTGAAGCCGCTCCATCTCCTCGACCAGCGGCGGGATGTCCTCGAGCCGGGCCTCACGAATCTGGTCGCGGAGCGCAATCAGCTCGGCGTCGTAGTCGATGAGGTGGCCGCGTTGCGTCGGACGCTTCGTTTCGGCGGTCCGGTGCACGCGCGCGAGGACTTTCTCCTCCTGAGCGACGATTGCATCCATCTCCGCATCTGCGGGGGGCGCTTCCGCTCCAGGGCGTGGATTGAGCTCAGCCTGCTTCATTTTGTGCGTATCAAGGACGAATCAAGTCCCGTTTAGGCGAATTCGGGGACGAGTAGCACGATTCGCGCGCCTCTCCAAGCATGAACGGAAAGCCCAATGCTTTGGCGTAGATGCGTCAGCCGAGCGGCTTGAGCAGGATCTTGGACCGGCGGCCCTGATCGTAAGCTGAGCGCCGCGTCTCAGGCAGCTCGTTCAGCTCGCAATTCTCGAAGCCGCGCTCCCGAAACCAGTGCGAAGTCTGCGTCGTGAGAACGAACAAACCGCGCAAGCCCTGCGCATCACATTGCCGTTCGAGGTAATGCAGGAGTTGATCGCCGCGACCGGACGTTCGGTAGTCCGGATGAACGACCAGACAGGCGAGCTCGGCGATCGAATCGTCCGGATGCGCGTAGAGCGCGGCGCACGCCACGATCATCCCGTCCCGCTCGATCACCGTGAACCGGTCGAAGTCGTTTTCGAGCATCTCCTGAGAGCGACGCAGTAAGATTCCCTGCTCTTCGAGCGGCTCGATCAGCGCAAGAACCCCGCCAATGTCACTTTGAGCAGCCGGGCGAACCCCTTCGAACGTCTCGGAGGTGACCATCGTGCCGACCCCGTCGCGCGTGAAGAGCTCGCGGAGGAGCGAACCGTCGCTTTGCCGCGCAACCAGATGCGCGCGTGGCACCCCTCCTCGACAGGCCTGAATGGCGGCGGCCAAGTGGCGCTCCACATGGTGACCAAGATCGCGACCCGACCGCAGGATCTGCTCGGCCTCGTGCGGGGTGAGCTGTGACGGAGGTAGGCCCTCCGCATTGAGCACCCCTTCGCCCTCGAGCAGGCCGATCAACTTGTCGGCGCCGAGGGCCGTAGCCGTTGCAGCCGCGACATCATGACTGCTGATGTTGAACGCTTCTCCCGTCGCGGAGTATCCAATCGGGGTGAGCACCACGATGGCGCCATCATCGAGCCGCTGCCGGATTGCATCGGCGTCCACGCGCCGCGGCTTGCCGGTGTACTGATAGTCGACCCCATCGACTACGCCGACCGGCTGCGCCATCACGAAGTTACCGGTAGCCACCCGGAGCCGCGCTCCGGCCATCGGTGAATTCGGCAAGCCCATCGACAAGAGCGCCTCGAGCTCGACCCGAGTCGCACCGACGGCCTCTTTCACGCACTGAAGCGCCACATCGTCGGTCACCCGCAAATCGCCCTCGAACCGGGGTTGTGCACCACGCCGAGCCAAGGCCTCGTCGATCTGAGGCCGTGCGCCGGCCACCAGGACGACACGCACGCCGAGCGAGTGCAGCAGCGCCACATCATAAAGGAGCGTCCGCAAGTCCTTCGATGCCACGGCCTCACCGCCGAACATGATCACAAACGTCCGCCCGCGATGCGCGTGGATGTAGGGTGCGCTCGCTCGGAAGTGTTGGACGAATGGGTCGACTTTGGGGCTCATGCGGACTCGATGCAGAAGCGTTGAATCAGGTTTGCGTAGACGTCGGTGGCACGCTCGATAGCCGCAATGGTGACATATTCATCGGGTTGGTGCGCAACGGCGATATCTCCGGCGCCGAGGACGAGCGTCTGCAGCCCCAATTCCGCGAGAAACGGCGCTTCGGTTCCAAACAGCGCGGTCTTGGCTGAACACCCGCACAAGGTCTCGACCACACCAGAAAACTCCGCGTCGGAGGGCCCCTCAAACGCGTCCGCGTAGCCGCCGACCGCGCTCACATCAAACGTCCAAGGCCCGCCCTCGAGCGCGTTCGCTACGACGTCTCGGAGTTCGGCCACGACCGCCGGGCGTTGCATCCCCGGCAGCAAGCGGATGTCGAGATCGAGCTTACACTCGGCACAAATTCGGTTGGGACTGTCTCCGCCGATGATACGTCCAAAGTTGAGGGTCGGCGTCGGAACCTCGAAGTCGTCGTCCCGATACCGCTCTCCGATCGTGTCGCGCCAAGACTGCAGCGCGGTAAGGACCAAATGAAGCCCGTCGATGGCATTCACGCCAAGCGCCGGATTGCTCGCGTGCCCGGCTTGGCCTCCCACCGTGACCTGCACGTAGAACACCCCCTTGTGTTTTCGAATGGGCTGAAGGCCCGTCGGCTCCCCGATGATCGCGTACCGGCCGAACCGCTCGCCCGTTTTGGCCAAGGCCCGTGCCCCGTCCATCGTGCTCTCTTCATCTGCGGTGCCGAGGAGCGTGATCGGCCGCCCAAGCCGTGCTGGCTCGAACCGCCCAATCGCGTGAAGCGCGGCCGCAAAAAAACCCTTCATGTCCGCGGTGCCGAGGCCGTGAAGCTTGCCGTCCCGCTCGGTCAGCACGAACGGGTCGTCAGTCCAGCGCTCGGCATTGTAGGGAACGGTGTCGGTATGCCCCGACAGTACGAGACCGTCCTCGCCCGCTCCGAGTGTGGCGATCAGATTGGCCTTCCCCGAATCGCCGGGCAGCGAGTCGATCCGGACCGCAAACCCGAGCTCGGCGGCCCACTCCGCCACCAGGTCGACGACCCCTCGGTTCGACTGGTCAAAACGATCGTCCGGTGAGCTCACGGACGGCGTGGCGACCAACTGGCGAACCATGTCGAGGGCGGGCGGCAGCATCTTCCCAACATAGCGCCGAACCGGCCCCGTCAAAATCCGGATTGCAGGCGGGCGCGGAGGGACTAGGTTGAACGGATGAGCGACGATTTTGCGACGCGCGCAATCACCATCATCGAAGAGACACACCGAGGCGAGCGAGCCTGGGACATCTACAGCCGGCTGCTCAAGGACCGAATCATCTTCCTAGGCACGCCGATCAACGACTTCGTCGCCAACGCGATCATCGCCCAGCTCCTCTATCTAGAGAGCGAAGACGCGGACAAGGAGATCACCCTCTACATCAATAGCCCTGGCGGCATGGTGTCTTCAGGCCTCGCGATTTACGACACCATGAGCTACGTGCGCTGCCCCGTCGCGACGGTGTGCCTCGGGCAAGCCGCGTCGATGGGCGCGTTCCTGTTGGCGGCCGGCACCGAGGGTCTGCGCCGCGCACTGCCGCACAGCCGCGTCATGATTCACCAGCCGCTCGGCGGGTATCAGGGGCAGGCGTCGGACATTGAAATCCACGCCAGAGAGATCCTCAACACCAAGAAGCGGTTGAACGAAATCCTGGCACGCCACACCGGTCAGGACGTCGAAAAGGTCCGCCACGACACCGAGCGCGACAAGTTCCTTTCGGCCCTCGAGGCCAAGGAATATGGCATCGTCGACGACGTGATCATGCCCCGCAAAGAACAGGGCGTCGCCCCAGCGGCATGAGCACGGTCGAAGTCTGCCTGGTTCGGCACGGTCAGTCGGTGTCGAACGCCCGCGGAGTCTGGCAGGGTCACGGGGACTCCCCGCTGAGCGACGTCGGACGGACGCAGGTCCATGGGCTCCGCCGCGCACTTGACGGACAACGGTACGACCTCGTCCTGAGCTCGGATCTGAGCCGGGCTGCGGACACCGCCAAGGCTTCGGGCGTCGAGGTGGAGCACGACCGCGCTTGGCGCGAAATCCACGTGGGCGATTGGGAGGGGCTCACGATGGAGCAGGTCGTCGAGCGCTTCCCGGAGCAAATCGAGGCTCTCAAAGCCCGGCAGACGTTCGCCATCGGCGGGGGCGAGAGCTGGCCGGAGGTATTCGAGCGGGCCGACGCGTCGCTGGCTGCCCTTCGGGCGCGGATGCCCCACGGCGGCCGGGCTATCGTCTTCACGCACGGCGGCATCATCGCCGCCCTCCTCTCGGGGCTCCTCGGGGTCCGCGACCAGTTCCCGTGGCCTCTCGGGCGCATGCGCAATACCGGCCGAACGACGCTTCGCTTCTCGGGAAGCCGAGTTGAGTTGGTTTCGCACAACGACGACACCCACATCCCGGCCAACCTCCGGCAGAAATACGAACCTCGCCCTGACCAGGTCATCGTCCGAATGACCTCCATCGCTGGCGATGGTGAGCCAGCCGATACAGGCACAGCGGATTTCAACTCTGCAATCAAATCTGCACGGAAAACGGGTGCAGGTGGGGCGGTGTCGGTATCAGGCACGTCACAACAGATCGCTGACCTTGCCCAGAGGACGGCAGGCGCTTCAGTCAATGAATTCCGGTTTGTGGAGCCAGTGCAGGGTCGCTCGAGCGAGCTGCTGATCTCGGAGAGCCATCAGATGTTACTCGACTACGGGCTCCCGATGATGCAGATTTGAAAAATCTGTTGCAGAAATGAAAAGTAAGCAGGCTCACGTCTGTACAGCTCGAATACACTTGTAATTCATCTGTAAGGGTTATTCATCACATGTCTCGTTTGTGATCCACCCCACATATGGACCCCCCACTTCGGTCGATCGGGTGCAATTTAGGGGTTAAACACGCAGAACCTCAAAAATTTTTCAGATCTGAACGATCTCCCATTCCGAGGATCCGGCAACCCCTATGAGATCATTCATGATTCCAAGCGCTACAGAGTTGGCACGGTCGTAGCATATAGAAAACTCGACAGAAGCGCTGCGGCGATGACGTACCCCCCACGTCCCCCGTAGCGCTGTTAGACCGGTGATTTGGCTTGTTTTCCCCCCACTTCATCCAAATCACCATCTCTCTAACGGCCCGAAAGCCCCCCCTTTCGGGCCGTTACTTTTTAATTCCCCGAAAAAGGGGTCAGACCCCTTTTTGAAGGGGTGAGTTTCTAATTTGGTGGTGTTGGTCGGGGATCAGAGAGGGGACAGTCCCCCTTGTCCCTACTTACTTCACTACCTTCAAGTATGGGGGGCGGTCGCCGGGCTTGGGCGGGGTTGATGGGGGTGAGTCGCCCTCCTCTACTGCAGGCAGAACCCTTAGCGATGGGCGCTCCTCTACCAGCGGCGGTGGGGGCTCTCTGCCCGCTTCTCGCTCGATTTCCTCGGAAATCTCCTGCGGCATCGAGTCCGGCCAGACCATGCCCCGGCCGTCGTCACCGGCGAGCGCGAATACCGCGTCCCACTGAATCTGGCAGGTGAAGGGCGAGCGATTGAACGACAGGGTGCCGTAGATGCCGTCCGCATCGACCTCTAAATCCCGAATAGGTACGGGCATGTCGAAGCCAATCTGCAACACCAGCTGAGGTTCTGAGCGGTACCACTGCGGGACGACCACCGTGTCCACGCGCGGGTCGAGATGCACGAACAGGCTGCCCTGGGCCAGGAGGTAGCGGGCAACGTCGAGCTTTGGCGGAAGCGGTTTTTCTTCTTCGGCCACCCTTCACCATTAGCGGATTCCGCAAGCCTCCGCCACGGACCAACGAAAAAGGGGTCTGACCCCTTTTTGAAAGGGTTAATTCGCTCGTAGGTGGTTAAACGAAAGCCAGCAGGGCCGTCCCGCCTACCATCAGGACAACCGCGGCCACCTTTCGGCCGGTGATCGGTTCCCCGAAGAAGAGCCGGCCGAAGACAACGCTACCGAAGGCCCCGAAGGCGCGCTTGAGCGTCTCGACCACCGCCACCCACAGCCACTGAAGAGCGATCAACTGCAAGGCCACGGCGGCCACCGCAAACGCGATTAAGGCGGCAAGCAGGGCACTGGGCGCCAGGACGACCTCCCGGAGCTCCCTCTGCTTCCCACTCAAGAGGATCCAAGAAAGCAGAATCGTGGCGCTTCCCCCGGAGAGAAGGAAGGCGTGCGAGGCAGGGGATGCGTGTCCGAGGGCACGTTTGTCGAGGGCTGTCGAGCACGCCCAGAGGAACGCGACCGCAATCATGTAAGGCGCGCCCTTCTCGTGTGAGACCGACCTCCACCACGAATCCGACAAATCACTATTGAGCACGAGGGCGCCGAGGACCACGAGCGAGATGCCCGCCCAGTGCATCGAGCCGGGCACCTCCCCGAGCAGCGGCATCGCGGCAAGCGCGCTGATCACCGGCGTGAGCGAGAGGAACGGAACCGTCCGGCTCAACGGTGACAGCTGTACCGAGCGCATGAAGAACACGTTGGCAATCGCATTCATCGTCATCGAGGCCACGGCGGGAGGCC
>CALJYC010000268.1 GCA_937984275.1 uncultured bacterium
CACGATGTAGGCCACCTGCTCGACTGTATTCGTGACGTAGATCGGCGCGGGAATCGCACCGGCGGCGCTGATGCCCATCTGCGAGATCACCCAGTCGCGCCGGTTGTTGCCCACCAACGCAACGCCATCGCCGGGCTGTACGCCCAAGGCGATTAGGCCCTTCGCGAGGTTGCGTACGGCGTCCCAGTACTCACCCCAAGTCGTCGAAACCCACTCGCCGTCGGGCCCTATCTCGGCCAGGGCTTTGCGGTTTGGTCGCTCGGACGCCTGTCGTGCGATGTGTCCTGGAAGAGTGATCGACTCGGTCATGGGGCCTCCGCTGGAAACCGCGACCCTACCCGAATTTCCGGGGCCCGTCTTCAGCCAAAAATGGCTGGCGGCGACCGGCGTCCGGCCGCATCCTGCTGGCCTCGATGGGAAGGAACTGACGACGATGGACGAAGCAATTCGAGGCTCTTGCGTGTGTGGGGCCGTCGCCTTCCGCATCGAAGGCCCGTTCCGCGGGTTTCAATACTGCCACTGCAGCCGGTGCCGGAAGAAAACTGGCTCATCCAACGCGGCCAACATTTTCGTTCCCGTGGCTCAGTTCGCTTGGGAGCGCGGAGAAAGCAACGTCAAACGCTTCGAGCTGCCGAGCGCGAAGTACTGGAGCACAGCGTTTTGCACGGAGTGCGGCTCGGCCATGCCCTGGCTCACGAGGAATGGGAAAGCGATGGTCGTCGGCGCCGGAGGCCTCGACGACGACCCTGGGATCACGCCCGCATACAGCGTCTTCTTTGGTTCGCGGGCCCCGTGGTACACGCATGTTTCTGATCTCGAAATGCACGAGACGATCCCGCAATCGTAGGTTAGTCTCACCATCGGTGGTTGCGGAGGTTTCATGATTCGGGGTCTGAGTACGGGTTTATTGGTGTTGGCGGTGGCTTGTGGCTCGTCGTCGGGTCCTGCGCCCATTGACCCGCTAGCCGTCGAATACTGTGAGAAGTGCTGTGACTCATGCGACGAGACCGACCCGGCGTTCGAGCAGCAGAAGGCGAGTTGCGAACGTCAGATCAACGAGGCACTGACCGTCGTCTGCCCAGACGAAACCGAGGCTTATTATGCCTGCGTTACCGGCAACGTGGTGGAGCCGCCAGACCCCAACAACTTGAAGTGCGATACCACCGCTTGCGAGACCGAATGGGCCGCGCGAAACCTTTGCTTGGGGACAGCGCCCAGGGACGACGTGCGCGCGCGCATCTTCAGCGTGCGTGTCTTCGACGACAGGTGCTCGGCGAACATCGGCTACCGCGGCACCGGGCCGACTCGAGAGGGCCATCCGTTTCCAGAGAACTCGATCTCTTCTTTCTTGGCGGCCATGGACGAAGGTGCGGACGGCGTGCAGCTCGATGCCGCGATCACGGAGGACGGCGAGATCGTCGTGATGCACGAAAATAGGCTGGATCTCACCACCGACTGCGCGGGTTGCGTGAGCGACATGACGCTCGACGAGATCCGGGCGTGCAGGCTACTCGACGGGGCCGGGAACACCACCGAAGAGCGGCCGCCGACGTTGCTCGAGGTCTACAGCGCAATTGGCGGCACCGCGCTCATCAATGTCGAGCTGAGGGTCTTCGAGGCCACGTCGGAATGCCCCGTCGGCACCGACCCCGCAGAGCTCGTGCCAGCGGTCCTTGAGGAGGTCGCCCGTATTGGCGGGGAAGAACGAACCATTTTCTCATCCGTCGATGCAACCGCCGCCGCCCTCGTCAAGACCGAACGGCCCGGGTACTACTCCGCGATCGTGTCCGATGAAACGGGGGAGGCTGAGGTAGAGCAGGCGGTGGAGCTGAAACAAGATGCGATCCATCCAGACGCCTCTGTGCCCAAAGACACGGTGACAAGCGCCCGCGATGCAGACTTACAGGTCAACGTGTTGGTGGTGGATACCGTCGACGAGGATACGACCGACGAGCAGATCGCGGACTTGATGGAGGAGCAGATCGCCAAGGGCTCTACGGCGATCATCGCCGCCGAGCCGGCGATACTGGCCGACGTGCTCGCGGCTCACCCCCCCCCGTGCCCCTAAGTCCCTACGCAGGACTCCACTTCAGCCCAAAGGCGCGGAGGAAGTCGTGAACGCTCATGAGCGACCGCTCAGCACACGAGGCTAGGCCAAGGCGCCGCCGCTTCAATCTCGAATGCGAGCTCTAGAAGCGTCCGTTCGTCACCGAGCGGCGCCGCGAACTGCACCCCGAGGGGCAGCCCTTCTTTGCTTCGGCCCAACGGCAGCGAGATGGCCGGACCACCCGAGACGTTCTGGGTCGGCGTGAACGGGATGAACCACTTCAACCGCTCGAGCAATGCTTCGAAGGGAACTTCGGGACCGATGTAGCCGTGTTCCGGCGGCGGCATGGTCACGGTGGGGTTCATGAGGACGTCGTAGTCATCAAAGCCACGGGCGTATTGACGCGCAAACTTCCTCAAGCGCCAAATGGCCATCGGCGCCCCACGCACGTTCTCCTTGAAGTAGCGTGCGAGCCCCTCGGTGAACTCCTCGACCTTGGTCCTATCGAAGTCCGGGTCGACGAGCCGCGTGCCGAACCGCGTGGCCGCGAAAGCCAGCATCGCCCAGAACAAGAAAAAGTCTGCGAGGAAGCCATCATCGAAAGGGCGCGGCACTTCTTCGACCGAATGTCCGAGGGCCTCGCAGATTTTGGCCGCGTCGGCTACGGCCGCGACGCAATCGGGGTGCGAGGGCGTGTCCTCGTCGAGCTCCGTGAAGAACCCTATGCGTAAACGCCGACCGGGTTGTGTCACCGAACCGATCTCGGGCAGCTTCGGATTTCGGTAGTAACGCTCCGCGGCGTGGAAGAAGACCGCAGTGTCGCGCACCGTGCGGCTCAGCATCCCTTGGTGAACGATCTTCACCGGGAAGAGCTCCGAGCCTTCCATCTCAACGACTCGACCGCGCGACGGCTTCAGCCCCACCAAGCCACAGCAAGAGGCAGGAATCCGAGTTGACCCTCCCCCGTCGTTGGCGTGTGCGATAGGCACCACCCCTGCCGCGACCAGCGCAGCAGAGCCCCCCGAAGACCCGCCGGGAGAAAACCCCAACTTCCATGGGTTGTGGGTTGGCCCATAGACCAGCGCTTCGGTGGTTCCGGTGAAACCGAACTCGGACATGGTGGTCTTTCCGAGATTGACCAGCCCGAGCGACAGAAACTGCTTGGCGAAGGGCGAGCTCTCTTCGGCCGGCTTTCTCGGAAGTCCCCGCGTGCCGCGCAAAACGGCGGATCCAGCGACGGCCTCATTGTCCTTGATGAATGACGGCACCCCGGCAAAGGCTCCGGAGCAGGGGCGTTGAGCCTGCTGGCGGGCGGACTCGAATAGAGACGTTGCGATCGCGTTGAGCGACGGGTTCACCCGTTCTGCACGGGCAATGGCGGCGTCGACGGCCTCGCTCGATTGGATCTGACCGGTCCGGATGAGACGGGCAATCTCGACGGCGTCGGATGTGCCGAGGACGTCGTCACACACCGCAGTTACGGCACTGGTTTTGGTCACGGAGTCAGCTCGCACACAGAGCCAATATCACATAGCCTCACTACATGGCATCTGGATCTACGAAGGCGATCTTGGCTGCGCTATTTGCCAATCTCGGCATCGCCATCGCGAAGTTCGTCGGCTACGCGTTCACGTCGTCGTCGTCGATGTTGGCCGAAGCAATTCACTCGGTCGCTGATACATCGAACCAGGCGCTGTTGCTCCTCGGAAGCCGGCGAGCGGCAAAGGATGCGACACCGGACCACCCATTCGGGTTCGGGCGGGAACGGTACTTCTGGTCGTTCATCGTCGCCCTCGTGCTTTTCACACTCGGTGGGCTCTTTGCGATCTACGAGGGGTTGCACAGGCTCGGTGAGGGGAGCCACGAGGTCTCCAATGTGCAGTGGGCGATTGGCATCCTCTCGCTTGGCATCATCCTCGAGGGATACTCGTTTCGAACGGCCGCAAAGGAGTCGCTTCCGCTCAAGGGGCGGGCTTCCTGGTGGGAGTTCATTCGCCACTCGCGCACCCCCGAGCTCCCGGTCGTGCTGCTCGAAGACTTGGGGGCGCTCATGGGTTTGACGCTCGCGCTGGCCGGCATCTCCGCTGCGGCCCTCACCGGAGACTCGCGATGGGACGCGTACGGAACCATCGCGATCGGCGTGCTCCTGGTGGTGATCGCCACCGTGCTCGTCTTCGAGATGAAGAGCCTCCTGATTGGCGAGTCGGCATTGGCACCGATGCGGAGGACGATCATCGAGGTCATCGAGGGGACCGAGGACATCAACTGCGTGCTCCACATGCGCACCCAGCACATTGGGCCCGACGAGCTTCTCGTCGCGGCGAAGGTTCAACTCAGGCCTGGCCTCGACACGGCCGGCGTCGCCGCAGTGATCAACCGAGCCGAACGCCGCCTCCGCGAGGCCATCTCGATCGAGTGCATGATCTACCTGGAGCCCGACGTGTTCGATCCCGAGCACCCCGACCTCGCAAAGAGCTGAGCGATCGGCTACCAGTCGATGATCGCGGCGCCCCAGGTGAAGCCCGAGCCGAAAGCTACCGTCGCGATCTTCATGCCTCGCTCGAGCTTGCCCTGCCCCTGCGCTTCAGCGAGCATGATTGGAATGGTGGCAGCGGTGGTGTTGCCATAACGCTCGATGTTGTGGAAGAGCTTGTCCTCCGAAAGCCCGAGCTGCTTGGCAACGTATTGGTTGATTCTCAGGTTGGCCTGGTGAAAGAAGAACAGGTCGACGTCGTCTAGCGTGAGGTTCTGTTTCTGGAACTCTTTCATCAACGCGCCGATCATGCGTTCGACGGCGTTCTTGAAGACCAGCCGACCTTCCATGCGCGCAAACATGTAGTCTGGCGCGACTTGTCCAATGCCTTCTTCGTTCTGCGGAATGAAGGGACGCTTCCTGATGTCCCACACTTTCTGAGAGAGTGCGTCGGCATGCCGTCCGTCGGCCCCCAAGTGCCAGCTGCGAATGCCGCGGTCTTCCTCCGTGGCGCTCACCACGACGGCGCCCGCGCCATCGCCGAACAGCGAGGCCACGTTGCGCCCACGCGTGGAAAGATCGAGCGCCGCCGAGTGGACCTCGGCGCCAACGACGACGATGTTGTCAGCGGCGCCGGACTGCACCATCGACGTCGCCGTGGCGAGCCCATATAGAAATCCGGAGCATTGGTTTCGAATGTCCAGGCAACCGACGAAGTGACTCACGTCGTCGTCGGTCAGCCCGAGCTTGGTTTGGAGGTAGACCCCCGATCCCGGGAAGCAATGCTCGGGGGAGAGTGTCGCGAAGATGATCATGCCGATGTCAGTCTTCGCGAGCCCCGCCCGCTGCAGCGCCATCTCCACCGCAGGAGCCGCCAGGTCCGCGGTTCCAACACCATCCGCGGCAAAGCGTCGCGCCTGGATGCCGGTGCGCTGCTCGATCCACTCGTGGGTGGTGTCGATCCCGTAGCGGCTCGCCAGCTCCTCGTTGGTGACGATGTCGTCAGGGACGTAGAAGCCAGTTCCAGATATGTACGCGTTTGGCAAAGGTCCTCCAGGGCGTTTCGTCCTCGGGAGTATGACACCAAACGCCGCGCGTCATGGGACAATTTGGTGCGGTCGACTACACGAGGCAGGTCTGACACGATTTGTAGTGGTGCCGTGAAGCTCAAGTACATCCCCAACATGATCTGCATCGCGCGCATCATCCTGGTTGCGCCGATCGTCTGGAGCCTGAAGGAGCAGCGCTACGGGCTCGCCCTGGCCTTGATCTTGATTGCGGGGCTCTCCGACGCCCTGGACGGGTACCTGGCGAGGCGTTTCGACTGGCGCACCCGACTCGGCGGCCTGCTCGACCCCGCGGCCGACAAGCTGCTCATGTTCGCCGCCTTCGTCACCCTAGCCTGGATTGGCCTGGTTCCGGTCTGGTTCTCAGCGATCGTCGTGGGCCGGGACATCATCATCATCAGCGGCACGATCATCTACCAGCTAACCGTCGCCCCCATCCACGGCGAGCCCACCGGCGCAAGCAAACTCAATACTGTTTTCCAGATCCTGTTTATTCTGCTGGCTATCACGCACGCCTGGTTAGGCCAGCCCCCGATGGTCGTACTAAGAATGCTCGGCGTTGCAATCCTAACGACGATCGCAATCAGCACCGTGCAATACGTAACAACCGGCTTCACCCGCCGCCGAGAACACCGAGACAACGCGGAACAAGACACATAGAATCTACGATCGGAGAACGGCACGCGACGGGCGTGCTCACAGGTTCACCGGGGCTCGGACAAACACGACACGCGGTTGCGCCGGACGGGGCGGCTCGCAAAGGTGGCCGGATGCACTGGGGGGCGTGGGCCACGCAAGCCGCCCCTCGGAGCTCGCGCCAATCGGAGGTGGTTGCTCGCAGGCCGATTGTCACTCACCCGCCGACTCCACCCCATGTCGCGTTTGTCCGAGCCCCTACGGACGACTCCTCACACCAAACAGTGCCAGCTGCCCGACGAAAAGGGGTCAGACCCCTTTTCAAAAGGGTTAAGACCCAGCACGTCACACACGCCTTCGTAGGTCGACTTCTACAGAGGAGAACGGCTCGCGATGGGCGGCACAGCGATTGGGCGGGAGGCT
>CALJYC010000269.1 GCA_937984275.1 uncultured bacterium
CGTGGTCGATCTGATGACCCGGCCGTTGCGGGCCGAGCGCGAGTAATGGAAGGCGGACGCTTTCGGGCAGTCTATCTAATCCTGGTTCCCGCGATCCTCATCGCGGCCGGAATCCTCGGCTACTACACGTTTCGCTCGGCGCGTGAGTACACGCAGCTCGGCGAGCAAACGATCGCACAGTCGTTGCTGTCGGTGGCCCAACAACGGGTCGAGCGCATCGAGCGCTACATCGACATCGCAGACCACACGGTTTTTCGCCTCGTCGATCCGAACGACTCGAGCACGATCGATACGGTTTGGCTGCCCCAGGCCGCGAGGCAGACACCGAGTGTCAGGTCGGTCCTGTTGGTCGACCAGGACGGTAACCTGATCCAGTGGGCGAGCCGCCACGACAAGAAGACGCGGAGGGCGTTTCTCCGTGTATTTCGGCAGCACCTCGTGAACGCTCTCGAGCTCGACTCTCCGGAGCCGAACCTGCTTCGGCACGCACACGAGCAGATCGACGGCAGAAGCTATCTCCTGTCGTACAAGGCCTACGCGACGCTCGCCGGCCAGATCACGTACATCGTCGCTCATCACGACACGCAGTACTTGGTCGACGAAGTCTTCCCCATGATGTTCGTGACCGACGAGACCACCCCGCTCTACGACATCGTCGACGAAAGCAACCAACTCGTGTTCGGACCTGATCTGTCAGAAGCAGGGGTGTATACGGTCGACCACCGCTTCCCAACGACGCTCTACCGATGGCGCCTCCAGGTCGCGCCCCGTCAGGCCGCGCGCCTTCAAGCGCGAGGACGCTCCCAAATGCGGGGAGAGGTCACGCTGCCTTTGATGTCGTTCGCGATCATTCTGCTCAGCGCCATTTTCTTCATCTACGCCGCCGAGAAAGAGCGACGGCTCAATCAACTCAAGAGCGAGCTGATGGCCAACGTGTCCCACGAGCTCAAGACTCCCCTGTCGGTCGTCCGGATGTTCGCCGACATGCTTCGCTCCGGTCGTGTACCGAGCGAGGAGCGCAGGCTCGAATACCTGGACATCATTTGCGGGGAATCCGAACGCCTCACGTCGCTGATCGACAACATGCTGGATTTCTCCGCGCTCGAGGGTGGCAAAGGGCCGTATCGGTTGAAGCGAGGAGACCTCGGACAGGCTGTCGACCGCGCGCTCGATGCGTTTCGCTACCGCAGTGAGCAAGACGGGGTCGAGATTCATCTACAGAGGGCCGAGGAGCTTCCCCCGGTGCTGATCGACCAAGAGGCCATCGCTCTCGCCGTGATCAACCTGCTCGACAACGCCGTGAAATACGGCGGGCAGACGCCCGTCGAGCTCGAGCTCACCGTGAAACGATTTTCGGTGGACGTCGCAGTCCGAGACCACGGACCCGGGATCCCTGGCGACTCCCTTCGGCGCGTGTTCGAGCGATTCTACCGAGGGCCCCACACCAACCCGACCCGGGGGTCGGGGATCGGCTTGTCGCTGGTCAAGAACATCGCGCAAGCCCACGGGGGCCGGGCATGGGCCAAAAACGCCGCGGGTGGGGGCGCCATCGTCGGCTTCTCAATTCCCATTGCCGCGGTGAGCCGAGCCGGCTGAGTGAAGCGTCTTTGCCGCCCGAGTGGACTGCGGCTATCTTCGCGACGATGTCAGAAGACGAACGCGGAATTCTGCTCGTCGAAGACGACCCGGCTCTCGCCCTCGGCCTCTCTGATAGCCTGCGGTTCGAGGGGTACCGAGTCGTTCACACGGCCAAGGGCGAAAAGGCAATCGAGCTCGCGGCTTCCGAGGACATCGGGTGCGTGATCCTCGATCTGATGCTGCCCGACCTGAACGGTTATCAGGTCTGCGAAACGATCCGCAAGATGGACCCTATCCTGCCGATCCTCATGCTGACGGCTCGCGGGCAGGAGGCGGACAAGATCCGTGGCCTCGAGGCAGGCGCCGACGATTACGTCACCAAGCCTTTCTCGATCGGTGAGCTGGTGGCCCGCATCCGGGCACTGTTCCGACGTGCGGGGCGCTCGGTGCGGCCTTCTCAGGCCGAGATTCGCATCGGCGACATCAACGTCGAGACTGGCTCGCAGACCCTGACCAGCGGCTCGGAGACGATGCATTTGTCGTTTTACGAGGTGGAGTTGTTGAAGTTCCTCTGGGAGCGACAGGGTGAGCCGGTGTCGCGAGACGAGATCCTGGAGAAGATCTGGGGCCTCGAAGCCGGCCCGAACAACCGCACCGTCGACAACTTCATCGTCAAGCTGCGGCGTAAGATCGAACCCAAGCCCGACCGTCCCATACACATCCTGACCGTCTACGGCATCGGGTATAAGCTCGTTTGTTGATCGGATGGGAACCGGGGTCACCACCTTCCTTTGGTATGGGCTGTGCGGCGGCGTGGTGGCGCTGACGGTTGTCGTGGGCGTCGGCCTTTTCATGTGGGGAAGCCACCGCGAGAAGCGAAATCGCCGAAATCAGCCGCCGTCTTGACCTGGTGCAGGCCGCTCGTTACAACCAAGCCGCTTGTGAGCGCTTGGTGGTGGACGAGGAGAGTCTTTGCCCCGAAAAGAACAACGAGGCGGACTTGGCCGCCGGCTGGCGATCGGCATCTATTCGATTGCCCTGGCCTACTTGGTCATCGTGGGCTTCGCCTCGGTCATTCCGCAGGTTTTCTGGCCTGACAGCGACGACTCGTTCGACCTCGAGTGCGCGGATGGCCTCCAGCTGCTCCGTCACGAGGTCGATGAGGTGAGGCTCGCCTACCTGGAAACCAACGAAACCGACCCTACGGAGCTCCGAAGCGCCCTCGCATCTTGGGATCTTCGTCTCAACGCGCTGGCCAAGCGATGCGAAGAGGACCAAGTACACTTGCTCAATCAATACCGACACCGTGTCGAGCTCGGCCTCCAGAGGTACATGCGTGAAGACGCGCCTCTCGCCAATCGCGTCAACGAGACGCTGGGCTCGAAACCGGAACCCCAATCACCCGAGACACCGGAGCCCACTCCATGACCGAGACGCCCGAACCCGAAGAGGAAGGCGCCCAGACGTTTGCAGATCTTGGCATACACGACGACGTCCTCCAAGCCATCGAGGAGATGGGTTGGGAGACACCAACCCCCGTACAGCGTGACTCCTACCCGCTTGCCATCGCCGGCAACGACATCATCGTTCAATCTCGTACCGGCACCGGCAAGACTGGCGCGTTCGGACTTCCGCTGGTCGATGGCCTGCTCTCGGACAATGGTGACGAGCAAGCACTGGTGCTCGCGCCAACGAGAGAGCTCGCGCTTCAGAGCGCGCGTGAGATCGCGAAGCTCGGCGAACGCCGCGGCATCGACACCGTAGCCGTCTACGGCGGCGCTTCGATGGAGCAACAGATCCGCGCGCTCGATAAAGGTGCGCGCGTCATCAGTGGGACGCCCGGACGCGTGCTCGATCACCTCAAGCGCGGGACGATCAAAGCGTCGCGGCTGCGTGTCTTGGTGCTCGACGAAGCGGACGAGATGCTGTCGATGGGCTTTGCCAAGGAGCTCCACGCCATCATCGAAATGCTCCCGAAAGAGCGTCAAACCCTGCTTTTTTCGGCAACGGTCGACCGCGCTATCAAGCGTGTCGCTGAAAAGCACATGCGCGACCCGCAGTTCCTCGGGTTATCGGGCGACCACGTAGGCGCGCTCGGCATCGAGCATTTCGTCTACATGGTGAGTGGCGTCGGACGCGTGGCCAACCTGATCACGGTTCTCGAAACCGAAGACCCAGAGAGCGCGCTCATCTTCTGCAACACGAAAGCCGAAACCGAACAGGTCTCGGCTGCTCTGCAGCGTGCAGGCTTCAACGCCGAGTGGCTGAACGGCGACCGGCCCCAACGCGAGCGCGAGGAGGTGCTTGGGCGTGTGCGCCGCGAAGAGCTTCGGTTCTTGGTGGCAACCGACGTCGCGTCACGGGGTATCGACGTGTCGCACCTCACGCACGTCATCAATTTTTCGCTCCCCGTGAACGTTGAGCAATACGTTCACCGCACCGGGCGAACCGGACGTGCTGGACGAACCGGCACCGCGATCACGCTCGTGGACCCAACCGAGCTCGGGATCCTCTACTACCTCCGATTGCAATACCGGATCTTCCCGGTGGAGCGAACACTCCCGAGCGAGGGAGAGCAACGGACCCGCCAGGAGGCCGACCGAATCGCGATGATCGACGCGGCCTACCCCAAGACTCCGAGCGAGCGCGAGCTCGCGCTGGTGCGACGGTTCATGACCCACGTGGACGCAGAACGGATGCTCTCGGGCTTGCTCAGTGCGTTCTTCGGGACCGAGACGGAAGACGTCGACAAGGTTGCCGCGTCTCGGCGACGCCGCGGCAAGGAGCACGTCGACGCCCACAGTAATGGCAACGGGCAGCAGCCGGCGCCCGAAAAGGCGGAAGAGGCCCCGACGGCGACGTTGTATGTCAACGTAGGCCGGCGCGATGAGCTCAAGGCGTCCGAGCTCGGCCGCCTCCTCCGCGACCGCACGGGCCTGAAGCGTAACGAAATCGGGCGGATACGGGTACGCGACAAGCACGCCTTGGTCGACGTTCCCGAGGACCGGGCCCAAGACGTCATCGAGTCGATGGCGGGCGCGGTGCTGCGAGACCGGGAGCTCGAGCTCGAGCTGGCAAAGAACGACTGACCCCGTAAAACGCCTTCGGCCCCACGGGGCTGGGGCCCCGTAAAGTGCCTTTGGCATCACGGGGCTGTGGCCTCCAAATTTGGGGACTGGTGCCCCGGTCGTCTATCTTGATCTCGGTAGATGCCGGAGGGGATTGCGTCGACGAGGCCGGAGCCTTCAGGGTTACACCCTGGGGCGGTGGTTGGTGGAAGATTCGAGGTCATCGATCAAATCGATGAGGACCCGCAGGCCGTCGTGTGGTCGGCGAAAGACCAGCAGACCAATCGCGCGATTCTCGTTCGTGTCATCCGGCCCGAGCTAGTTTCGTCAGAGGCGGCGCCCGAGTTTCGAGAGGCCTGCCGAACTGCGGCAACCCTTTCGCACCGTAATATCGCACGGGTCTTCGGTGTCGGCCGAACCCCCAGAGGCGAGCATTTCATCGCGGGTGAATGGATCGATGGGACTCGGCTCTCCGATTTCATTCAGGAGCGCGATCGCGAGGGCGATCCGATTTCGCTTCGAGGTATTTACAACGTCGTCGCGCACCTCTGCGGCGCGCTCAGCTACGCCCACGAAAAGGGCCCGCACGGGACGCTTCGTCCAAGCATCGTTTGGGTTACACGCGGCGGGCGAGTCAAAGTTCACGATTTTGGGGTGGGCCAGGTGCTCCTCGGCTCCGCGGGTTCGGACGCCTTCAAGAGCGCCGACCATGCGTGCTTGGCGCCCGAGGTAAAGCGCGGTGAGCCCGCAACGCCGCAGAGCGATGTGTTTGGGATCGGGGCCATCCTCTACGAGCTGCTCACGACGCGCTCTCCAGGGTCCGACTTCGTCGCACCCTCACACGTTCGGGACGACATTCCGCCCGAGATGGACGGCATCTTGTTCCAATGCTTGGCGCCGGATCCCGAGGATCGTTTCGATTCGCCCGAGTCCGTGCGCAATGCCCTTCTGCCTTTTGTAACAGAGGCCAACTCGCTGCCTCCGCCCGTAGACCCCGGCGGGGGCGTCGACATCGACCTGGGCTCGGTATTGCCGCCTGCGGATCTCGAGATAGCCATGTTTTCTCTGGTGCCGCAGGCGCCCCTAGCACCGCCACCGCCACCCAAGCGCGGCCTCATGAGCATGATCAACCAGCTCTCCGCCGACACGAAGCAGCGATGGATGGTTGCCCAAGACAAGATGGACCACGGGCCATTCAATGCCCGCGAGCTCATCGAGCGTCTCAACATCGGTGGGTTCTCCGGCGACGACCAAACGTTCAATACCGACACCGGCGAGCGCAAGCCGCTGCGCGAGTGGCCGGAGTTTCGCGAATTCATACTGCAACGCGAGCACCAAGACACCACCGTGGCGGAACAAGCGGCCCGCATGAATGCGCACCGCGCCGAAAAACGCTCTTCAGCGATGAAGTGGCTCATCGCTGCATCCCTCATCGGTCTCGTCGTGATTTCCGTCGGCGGCTTCCTGCTGTCCCGTTCGAGCGACATTCGAGAAGCCGCATCGACCGAGCTCGACGACCTGTTCAAGCTGGGCAAGATCACGACCGGCGAAGCCGGCCTACTCCCGGACCGCCCCGTGAAAAGGCGTAAGCGTGGCTCGAGCGCAGCTCCGGCGGCAAAGCGCAGCGGTGGCGTATTCAGCTATGACGAGGCGATGAGCCAGGCCATAGAGATCGGCGATGCATCCCAGGGCGGCGGCGAGGGACGCCTCACCGGCGGCCAGGTCGCCAGCGTCATGAACCGCAACCTCAACCGCTTCTACGGCAAGTGCGTGGTTCCCGAAGTGAAGAGCGGCGGCAAGCCGGGGAACGTCAAAGTCGACTTGGCCATCGCGGGCAACGGCTCGGTCATGGGCACAACAGTCCACGGGGGCAGCGCGGGATTCCAAGGCTGCATGGGCCAGCAGATCAAGAGCGTGCGGTTCCCGACGTTTGGAGCGCCACGCATGGGCGCGCGGTACTCGTTCACCGTGAACTGAGCCACCGGAGAACGGCTCGCGACGGGCGGGCTCACAGGTTCACCGGGGCTCCTCACACCAAACAGTCCCAACTCCCCGTACGTCGACTTCTACACAGGAGAACGGCTCGCGATGGGCAGCACAGCGATTGGGTCGGCGCCTAGCCGTGTGTCCACGTATGGAGCCGTGGCGACGGGGCTCCC
>CALJYC010000270.1 GCA_937984275.1 uncultured bacterium
GCCGGGTCCGTGATCGTGATGGTCTCCTCGGCGGTCTGGCCCGCCCGATCCCCTGCTGTATCCGATTGCTTTCCGTCCGGCGCCTGGCGCGACACACGTTCGGCCTTGATCGGGTCTGCTTGGATCGCCTTGTCGGGCCGCTTGCGACTGGCTTCCTCTTCGGTGACCTTGCGCGCGTCACTGCCTTCTTTGTTGCGGGCCTCGGCAATCTCTTGCTCTCGAGCGTTGCCCTGCTCTTCGAGCGTGTCCGACGGCTTCTCCTGGCGGTCTGGCGCCGGAATCTGATCGTCCCGAATCATGTTGCGAACGCGAGCGACGGTTTCCTCTTCGACGCGGTTATTCTGCTCCGCGACGAACTGCGCGTTGTCGGGCGGTTCCACGTCGGGGTCCGTGCTGTGCTGCTGCACGGCCTGCGGCGCTTCAATGGGAGGCTGCTGAGGCTTCTGTGTCCGCTTGGCCTGCTGCTGCGCCTGCTGCTGCGCGACCTTCGCCTGCCGCTCGCGCTTCGCCCGCTCCCGCTGGGTTGGCTTCTTTCGAGCCCGCTGCGACTTGCTGTCGTCCGGGACCTCGAAATCGACCTCGACCGGATCGAACTGCCTGGCCGTCTTCGCCTCCTCGGCCTCCGCCCGAAATCGATCGGCCAACCCACCCAGCACCTCGTAGACAGGAAGATGCACCGACAGCGACGCGATCAACGCGAGCGCGAAGGCAATGACGACTGGTTCTCGGTAGCGACGACGCACGGGAGCTCTTACGGGGGTAGATGCACTTCCCCTGTGTAGGGTTACATCGGCCTCCCGCCCGAGCAAAGAGTCAACAAGGGGTTAATGGCCGCGGGCGGTCGGCACACTGCGGGAGCCCCCAAAACCCCCGAAAGATGGCCTACTGAAGCCGCCACCCCGTCCGACGCTCGGGCGCGATGCCCCGAAACTGGGACGGCCGGTGCTCGGGCGGGCGCCACTCGAGCGGCCCGAGCTGCCTCCCCGCGACGGGCTGGCACTCGGACGCCGTACGGTGCTGGAGCGACTGGGGCCGGTGCTCGGGCGACTCGTAGACGCAGCGGAGGGCGGCCGGCGGACACTGCCGGTGCGTGTGGGGCTAGCGCCGGTGCGGCCAACGGTGGCAGCGCGACTCGCCGGGGGCCGAGTGACCGTGGGCGCGCGCGCGACGGTGCGCGTGTCGCCCACACGACCGACGGTGCCCGTGCGCCCGTAGGTCCTTGGAGGTCGATCGACGACCGTGGTCCGCGTGGCCGTTGGACGCGCCCGGCTCACCGTGTCGACTCGACTCGTACTCGGACGGGCGCGGCTCGCCGGCACCGTCCGCACCGTCGGGTTGCGACTGACCGGAGAGGTACGGCTCTGTGTACGCGCCACGCTCCCAGTGCGAGTCGGGACGGGACGAGTCAGGACGCCGCGGCTGGGGGTACGCGGAGCCGGCGTCGTGCGTACCGTCGTCGGGCGGCGCGCAACGCTCCTGTGCACCGGCACGGGGTGACCCCTGTGGTAGTACGCGTGGTGGTACGGCGGGTACCAATGCCACGGGCGATAGTAGCCGAAGCCGACGTAGACGCCCCACGGTCGATAGTAGCCGGGCACGAACCACCAAACGTTCGCGTAATAATCCCAGCGCGGCTGCACGAAGACATAATTCACGCGTTCCACGACGCAGTGTCCGTCCACCCAAACGTAGTCACCATTGCTGTACGCCCAATACCCGTCGACCCAGATGGCGCCGGGACAAAGGGCCACCGGCTGCTCGACCACGACGGTCTGCGGGGGCGGTGGTGCTTGCTTGGTAGCCGCGACGGGCTCGGGCTCCTGAACGACGATGACGGTCTCGCCATCGACCTGCTCGGTTGTGCCGTCTTCGGCTTCGATGACCACATAGGTCGTCGGATCGGACGTCCCGTTCGATTGCCCCTCTCGCACGTAGCCATCGTGTGAGACATCGAGCTCGTCGACCGTCGTAGTGCCGTAGCCGTTCGGCCCGTCGTAATCGGCGGCGGCGGGAACCGCCGTGGCTGCCGCGAGCGACAGGATGAACAGCGCCGTAAGTCGACCGAGGGAATCCATGGGTCCTCCTTTATCTGTACGTCCGCTTGGCCCGGCGGTCACCCCCCGTTTGCGGTGCGGGCGCGGCCCGCTCGACAGGGAGCATAGAAAGTGCTTGGGTTTCGGCGATTCTGATGACCTCACGAGAAATAGACGCAGAGACAGCCCAACTTCTTCAACGGTATGGATTCGAAGATATCCCGTTTGAATCGCTGAGAAAACGCCTGGCCCAAGGCGAGCTGGGAGCATCTCAGAACCGGATCACCGGCAACGTGGAGCCCCCCGACGAGGGCGATCTCCAAGCCCTGCCTCCCCTTGGTGGCGACGTGCGGCGCGCCCTGGCGGACCGCGGCGAGGAAGCGATGCGACAGGGCCAGGTCGCGGCAGTGATCTTGGCGGGTGGGATGGCGACCCGATTCGGAGGAGTGGTCAAGGCTGCGGTCGAGGTGCTCGACGGTCAGTCGTTCCTCGAGCTGAAGCTCAGGGACATCGCGGCGGTGGCCGAGCGCGCAGACGCGACAATCCCGGTCTACCTGATGACGAGCTTCGCCACCGACGAAGCCATTCGGCAGATGGCTGAGCCGCTCAGCACGGCGCGTTGTCCGATCAAGACCTTCCCACAGTTCATCTCGCTTCGCGTCACGCCTGAGGGCGAGCTCTTCAAAGATGGTTCGGGCGCCCTCTCCTCCCACGCACCCGGCCACGGAGACCTCACCTTTGCGCTTCGCCGGTCGGGCATCCTGAAAGACTTTCGTGATCGCGGCGGCCGAGTGCTCATGATGTCGAACGTCGATAACCTGACGGCGACGCTCGACCCGGCAATTATCGGCGTGCACCTCGCGTCGGGCGCCGCGCTAACCGCGGAGATGGCGCCGAAAGAGCCCGGCGACAAGGGCGGTGCGCCGGCGCGGGTCGACGGCAAAGCCCAAATCGTAGAGGCGTTTCGGTTTCCAGAAGACTTCGATCAGGAACGAATCCCGGTCTTCAACACCAACACGTTCGTGCTCGATGCCGAAGCGATCGACGCAGAGTTTCCGCTGACCTGGTTTGCCGTCAACAAGACGGTGGACGGATATCCCGCCGTACAGTTCGAGCGCCTGGTCGGTGAGCTGACGGCATTCCTCAAGCCAGCGTTCCTGCGTGTCGAGCGGCACGGGCCGGACGCGCGCTTCCAGCCCATCAAGACCCCCGACGACGTCGGAAAAGAGCTTCCCGATATCGTCAAAGCCCTCAAAGCACGCGGCAGTCTCTAGTGTGCGGATCTTTTTTCTCGCACACTAGATAGAGCTTCGTGGACCTTCGCCGTGGAAGGCGAGCTGCCCGCAGGCGGCTGCGACGTCATCTCCCCGCGTCTTGCGGATAAACACCGAGAGCCCGCGCCGGGTGAGCTGCTCTTGGAAACGCGTGACGTGATTCGAGTCGGGCGCTTGCAGGTCGGACGCGGAGATCGGGTTCATCGGGATGAGGTTCACTTTCACAGGGATGCCGCGAAGAAGGTCGACCATCCCGTTCGCGTCGCGCACCGAGTCGTTCACACCCTTGATTAGCGTGTACTCGATGGTGATCCGCTGGCGCTTTGGCATCGGATAACGGCGCAGGGCGTCGGTGAGCTCGCCGAGCCCGTGCTTTCGGTTCACCGGCATGATCTTGCTTCGATCGTCGTCACGCACCGCGTGGAGCGAGATCGCAAGCTGCACCTGACCGTCGAAGTCCTTGCCGAGGCGATCGATTTGCTTGACGAGGCCGCTCGTCGACACCGTCACGCGCCGCTTGGAAAGATCGATACCGTCGGGATGTGTCAGTAGAACGAGGGCGCGCGCGATCGCGTCGTAGTTGTGCAGCGGCTCGCCCATCCCCATGAAAACCACGTTGCGGATACGCTGGTCGGGCCCAAGCTCGCGGCGGCCGAGGAGCACCTGCGCGACGATCTCCGCGTCGGTCATCTGGCGCTTCAACCCTGCAACGCCCGAAGCGCAGAACACGCAGCCCATCGCACAGCCGACCTGGCTCGAGATGCACTGCGTGACGATGCGTTCGTCGCCGAGTTGCGGGATCAACACCGTCTCGACCTTCTCACCATCGGGCATGCCCACGAGGAGCTTCTTGGTTTGGTCCGCCGACTCGTGCGCGGAAACGATTTCGATGGGCCAACCCACGCCCTCCTCCTTCAGACGCTCTCGGAGGGCCTTCGGAAGATTGCTCATCTGCGCCGGGTCGAGAACGCCCTGGCGGTGGATCCAATCGAAGATCTGCTTGCCCCGATACGCGGGCTCGCCCCACGAACGGACGCGCTCTTCCCATTCGGCCGGCAAGCGCGCGACGGGGTGCGATGGAGCGATCAACGTATCGGCTGGAAGCTTCACGACCCTTAGCGGTGCCAGAGTTGTGGCTCCAGCGCAATCGCCGGACCCTGAAGCAAAAAGGGGTCAGACCCCTTTTTGGAAGGGTTAATTCGGGCTCGTCGGGCCGGTGACGTTGACAAGCGCGCGGGCCGACGCACGTTCAACCCATGGATCGTCCTGGCACCGCTGCCGTCCTGTCGTTCATCATCCCGGGCCTCGGCCAGTTCTACAACGGCAAATTCCTCCGCGGGGTGATCTGGCTGATCGTCACACCGGGGTTGTGGATCGGAAGTGGTGGTTTTCTCGGCTGGGTCTGCCACCTGGTGTCGTCGTACATGGCGTACCAGTGGGCGCGGGATAACTCTCTGGTTGAGAACTAACTCGCTCCGGGACACGGGTTTACCCCCGACGGTTGTCCGCCTCCCCACGACTGTTACCCTGCACACGGGGGTTTCGTGATGATTCGATCGGCGTTCGTTTCGTTTGCTTCGATTGCCGTGGCGTTGGCCATCAGCGGATGCGCGCGGACCACATCGGACGCTAAGCCAACGTTACACGCGACCAACAACACTCCGGCGCAGAACAAAAAGATCGCGCGCTACCTGATCCGAACCGAGTACTCGCAATGGGACAGCGAGCACCAGTTTCAATGCCTCGACAAGTTATGGCAGGCGGAAAGCCATTGGAACCATCGCGCACGGAACAAGCGCACGGGCGCATGTGGTATCCCGCAGTCGTACCCGTGCAACAAGATGTCCGACTCTGGAAAGGCCTACGGCGTCGACTACCGGACAAACCCCTGGCCACAAATCGCCTGGGGCCTGCAATATGTCGACAAGCGCTACGGAGCTCCGTGCGCCGCGTGGAAACGCTTCCAACGCGGCGGAGGCTACTGACCAAACCGATTCGGCCGCGGCCCAATTCTGCTAACTTCAACGGCGATGTCCTCCCCCTGCGCGCTCTCCGGAACCATGCACGCGACCGCCGCGGAGGCGCTTCATGCGCTGGAGCGGGCCTTCGCAAAGGCTCACGTATTTCTGACCGAAGCCCATCAGCTTGGGGGCCTCGCGCTGGTGTTGCATTGGGACATGGAAGCGGATCACCGCCGTCAGCTGGAGGCCGCATTACTCGAGGTCGCACTGCGGCTCGACCTCTCGTCCCGGCAACGCCTAAGCGAACCATGGAACGGTACGCTGGAGGGTTCGCTGTATGTTGCCCTGGAGCATGAGGGTCCTGACGAGAGAGTGACGGTGCCTGCGGTCCCCGGGTGAACCGTGGGCACTGGCACTGCATCACTGGAGAAGTCGACCCTCGGAGGGGCGCCGGGGTTTATTTGTGGAGAATTTCTTGCACCCGCGTCAGGAGGGATCGCGAGTACATCCGCCCGACGAGTGACTCGCGGGCTGTGAATTGCACTTCCTCCCATTGGCGCTGGGCTCGGAAGAGATTGATCACCTTGAGCCGCTCCGAGAGTGTCTGGGCGGCCTCATCGTCGATCTTTCGCCCTTCCACGCGCAACCTGTCTTCCGTCTCGCCGGAAACCTCCTCGAGGTAGTCTCGGGCCTCCTGGGGAAGCGTCGCCAAATGGTCCTTCCTGATGACGAAGGCGCCGGTGACGATGCCACCCGCCTGCTTGGCCATGGTCTTGAGCTTCGTATGCCACTGGAAAGCTAGCACGCCGACCGAGGACGCGATCACCGTGTCGATGATGCCGGTTTGCAACGCGGAGTACACCTCGGGCAAGTTCAGCAACACGCCGTTGGCCCCGGCGGCCTTGATGAACGCCCTCATGGTCGCCGAGTCGCGCCACACCCACGGCCGCACTTTCCGCAAATCGGAGGGCCCAAAGATCTTACTGGTGGAGAATATCCGAGTTTTGCCGGCATCGCCCCAAGCAACGAGCTTGTATCCCGCTTTGTCAAACAGCGCTTCGAGCTGCGGCGCGAGGTCTTCGCGCACCGCGTCGAGCTCGGGATAGCTCCGGATGAGGCCGGGCGCCTCCAGCACGAGCACCTGCCGAACGAGGGCGGACAGGCCAGTCGAGGTGATCAACGCCCCGTCGAGTTGCCCAACGCGCATCTTCCGAACGACGCTGATCTCGTCCCCCGCGACACCCCCGTAGTACATTTTCACGTGCACTTGCCCGTCGGTCGCCTTCTTCATTCCAATCTTGAACGTCTGATAGATATCGCCGAGCGGAGATTGCCGTGGAGCCAACGTCGCGATTCGCAACTGGTGCGTCGCTTCGGCGCGGGCTTGGTTGGTGAAGGAGTCACCGCTAATCAGGAGGCCGAGAACGAACAGCAGAACGATGTTGCGCATCGGGCATCTAACCACGAAGAAGCCGTGGCCTTCAACCGGTCATTCTCGCCACCGACCAAAAGGGCGTCCAACCCGCTCCAGTTTCCACCACCAACCCCGCAGCACCGGAGAACGGCACGCGACGGAGTATCAACCCTTTGAAAAAGGGGTCTGACCCCTTTTTCGCGGATGTTGACGTGTGGAGGGGCACGGGGTTCCGCCGTGCCCCGGCAGGCTGCTTAGACCGAAACGCCGAAGTCTCGGAGCGCGTCGTTGAGCGTCACCTTCTTGTCCGTGCTTGCCTTCCGCTTGCCGATGATCAGAGCAACCGGGATTTGGTATTCGCCGGCGGGGAACTTCTTGGTCCGGGTGCCGGGGATGACCACCGAGCGCGGAGGCACGTAGCCCTGCATCTCCACGGGATCGGGACCGGTCACATCGATGATCTTCGTGCTCGAAGTGATCACGACATTGGCGCCTAGGACGGCTTCTTCGCCGATGCGCGAACCTTCGACGACGATGGAGCGGGAGCCGAGGAAGGCACCATCTTCGATGATCACAGGCTTGGCGCCGGGAGGCTCGAGGACGCCGCCAAGGCCGACGCCGCCTGACAGATGCACGCCCTTGCCGACCTGCGCGCAAGAGCCCACGGTTGCCCAGGTGTCGACCATCGAACCGGCACCGACGTAGGCACCGATGTTCACATAGCCGGGCATCAGAATGGCGCCACGCTCCATGTGCGCACCGTAGCGAACGGTACCGGGGGGCACGACTCGCACGCCTTGCTGGTCGAGGTTCTTCTTGAGGGGAATCTTGTCATGGTACTCGTAGGCGCCGACTTCCACGCGCTCCATGCCACGGATGCCGAAGTAAAGAAGGATGGCCTGCTTGGTCCACGCATGGACGGTCCACTCCCCATCGTCACCACGCGTTGCGACCCGAACCTTCCCCTTGTCGAGGAGCTCGATCGTCTCTTCCACCGCGCTGCGGTACTGCGCGTCCTCGAGCTTTGAACGGTCTTCGAATGCCTGCTCGATGAGTGGACGTAACTGGCTTTCGCTCGAGTCGCCCATGACTTACTTGAGGAGATACTCGGGGAAGAAGTACCCGACCTCGATCTTGCCGTTCTCGACACTGTCCGACCCGTGGCAAGCGTTCTCGCCGATGTCGGTGCCGTAGGCCTTGCGAATGGTGCCGTCGTCGGCTTCGGCTGGGTTGGTCGACCCCATCAAGGTGCGGTAGCGCGCGACGGCGTCGTCGGCCTGAAGCGCGGTCACGACGACCGGCCCACGCGTCATGAACTCGACGAGCTCGCCGAAGAACGGTCGGTCCTTGTGGACCTCATAGAAACCCTCAGCCTGCGCGCGGCTCAGGTGAAGCATGCGCATGCCGAGAACCTCGAGGCCCGCGCCCTGAATCATGGCGAGGATATTCCCGATATTGTTCTGCTCGACGGCGTCGGGCTTGATGATGCTAAGCGTACGTTCGACAGCCATGTGGCTCCTCGTCTAGTGTGGTGTTTTCTGGGGTGCGAAGCCCCGTGGCGACGAAGTCGCTCTACGGGGTAGCGCGTTTTGATTGCTGGGCAATGTCCTGAGCGAAGGTGGCGATATGCCCGGCGATGACCGCTGGTTGCTCCTCTTGAAGGAAGTGGCGAGCATCGACCGTGTACTGCGCGCGCAGCGGAAACACTTGCTTGATGTAGTGGAGCTGAGCTTTTGGAATCGCGATCTCTTGCTCGCCCCAGACGAGCTGCATCGGTTTGTCGATCGCGAGCAAGCCGTCGCGTAGCCAGTCGCGGTGTTGCTCGGTCAGATCAAAGCCGTCCATAATCTCGAGAAAGCTATGGTGGCCGCCGTTGTTCTTGAGCAGGTAGATGTAGCTCGCAACCACGTCCTCATTGACCGCCTCAGGGTTCTTGACACCGCTGTACCTGAAGAGCTTCAGCATGGTTGGAGTATTCATGGTCGAAAAGGCCACGTGTCGCATCCCTGGCATTCGGAATGTCCACATCGGGAACGGTGGGGTGAAGTGGGCGACATCCATCAACGTGTTGGTGACGGTGATCGAACGAACCTTCACCGGGTTGTGGATCGCCCATTCCGCGCCAATCGGGCCCGCAATGTCGTGCAGGACGAGGTGCACCGGTGGAAGCGCCAGCGTATCGACGACGCGGCCGACCCAGTGCGCCAGCGCATGCCAGTCGTAGTCGATGCCCTTGGGCTTGTCGCTCAGGCCCACACCAGGGAAGTCGAAGCTGACAGCCCGAAGTCCCTGCCCGGCAAGCTCGGGAAGCATCTTTCGAAAGAGAAAGGAGCTCGACGGCACCCCGTGAAGCAACAGAACCGGCTCACCCTCGCCTTCCTCGCGGACGAAGATGTGCTGACCGTCCACGACGATCCGCTTGCCAGCCGCTTCGTGCTCTTCGACGAGTCTAGGCTTTCGCATAGGGCCTCCGCCTCGATGGGGTTTGGCCGAAGCCTAGACCAAATGCGCGACCGCGGCAGCTTCCTCTTGAAGCTCGGCGGCCGTGGCGTCCATTTTCGCGCGGCTGAACTCGTTGATTTCGAGCCCCTGCACGATGGACCACTTGCCGCCACTGCAGGTGCACGGAAAGCCGTAGAGCATGCCTTCGGGGACGCCGTAACTGCCGTCCGAGGGAACCGCCATCGAGGCCCAGTCTCCGTTCGGGGTACCGAGGTGCCAATCGCGGATGTGATCGATCGCCGCGTTCGCTGCCGAGGCCGCGCTCGAGAGTCCGCGTGCGTCGATGATCGCCTTGCCGCGCTGTTGCACGGTCGGGATGAAGTCGTTCTCGATCCAGGCCTGGTCGTTGATGAGACCGGCGATG
>CALJYC010000271.1 GCA_937984275.1 uncultured bacterium
CAGCCGATGCCCGCGGACTTTCATAAGCTTCAAGTAGCAGGAATCATTCAAGAAACACACGACACGCGGTCGTATGTGTTTGCTGTGCCCGACTCGTTGCGTGAGGCGTTCCGCTATCGGGCCGGTCAGTTCCTCACCTTCGAGGTCCCCTGGGACGGCATGCAGTTGCACCGTTGCTACTCGCTGTCGAGCGCGCCGGAGACCGATCCGTGGCCCAAGGTGACGGTCAAAAGGGTCGACGACGGCCGGATCTCCAACTGGTTCAACGACAACGTCCGTGTTGGGGACTCGATTCTCGTACAACCGCCCGAGGGGCGCTTCTCGATGCGGTCGAACGAGGGCGACCACGGGATCGTGCTCTTTGGCGGAGGCAGCGGCGTCACGCCGGTGCTCTCGATTCTGAAGTCCGCGCTCCGGACCACTACGCGCGACGTGAAGCTGATCTATGCCAACCGCGACGAGCGGTCGATCATCTTCAAGGACGAGATCGACCTTTGGCGCGCCGAATTTCCGGAGCGTCTCGAGGTGATCCATCATCTCGACAGCGACAGCGGCTTCATGTCGGTGGCCGACGTTCAAGAGCACATTCGGGGCTGGGAAGACGGTGAGTTCTTCGTTTGCGGTCCGACGGGATACATGGACACGGTCGAAGAGGCCTTCAAGGCATCGAAGATCGACGCCGGCCAGACCAAGTTCGAGCGATTCCTGTCGCTACCCGATCCCGATCGCAGGGACGAGTCGTCCGCCGTGGTCCCTGAGCAATCCGACGACGAGATCCCCGAGTCTTTCAAGATGTTGCTCGAGGGTCAGTCGCACGACGTACCATACGAAAAAGGACTGACCCTGCTCGATTCGGCGGTCAAAGCGGGACACAAGCCGCCCTCGTCTTGCGAAGACGGCTACTGCGGCTGCTGCATGGCGCTACTCAAGAGCGGCAACGTGAACATGGCCAACCACGACGCCCTCGAGCCGAGCGACATCGAACGCGGTTGGGTGCTAGCATGCCAATCGCGCCCTGCGAGCCAAGAGCCGATCGAGATCGACTTCGACGCCGAGTACTAGGGGCGCCCGCGGTCGGGCCAGTCCCAGAACGACTTCTTGCCGATCGTCCAGTCGGGGCCATTGCCCCAGTCCTTGCGGGTGCGCTTGTTGCGGTGGTCCGGGTCGTGCTTCTTCAGCGCGTCTGCGTACTCTTGCCACTGCTGGATGCTGAGCTTCTCGGCCCAGTAGTCCTCTTCCGATGACCATTGGTTGTCGCCGGCGTACTGCAAGACCGTGATGCCTGGAAAGTCCATGACACCCGCCCCGCTTGGATTGTCGCGACGATTGATCATGTGGAACACGACCCGCCCACTCGGATCGGCCATGTGCCAGTTGTAGACTCCGTAGATTTCGCCGTACTGCTCCATGAGCGGAACGATCCACTGCCGAACCGTCTCACGACCGTGCATCGTGCCGAGAACGCGCTCGAGGTAGACGACATCTTCGGTGAAGAGGTCCGCCCAGGCGTTCCAGTCCTCGCGAATCATCCCGGTGTACCAGAAGTGTCGAAACGCGGACTCGACCTCTTCGAGCTCGAACGCAGGCACTACTCCGCGGCCTGCTGGCCTTCGGGCCAAGAATAGAACTGTGTGCACCAGCGACGGAAGATGCCGATCGGCCCATCTCCATCGCAGAGCAGCGGCTTCTCGTACTGAATTTTGTTTTCCCAGATCGGGATGTCCTGCTCGAGCTGCCGCGACACTTCGGCGACGAACGCCTTGCCAACGCCGCGCGCCATCTCCGCGCCGGCGGTCTGCTTGACGGAGAAGTTGAAGCGCAGGTGAATGTGGTCGGCGTCGATCGGTGTCATCGTGGCGACGTTCAACGTCTCGACGATACCTTTGAAACGAACGACTGCAAGACCAAACCCAAAGTTGAGGCTTTCGATCGAGCCATCGACGGTGCCGCGCGGCGTCTCCATGCCGGCGCCCGAGTAGACTCGCAGAATCGCGCCGTCTATCGAGGCCTCAGACTGCGGCATGTTGGTCGTGCCGTGCAGGTAGTGGAAGTGCGCCGAGTCGACGGCGTTCTCCGCCATCTCTTGATTGCGGGTGCGGATCGTCCACTGGCGTTCGATGAACTCGGTCCACTCCTCGTTCCGAACACCATCTTGGGTGCCCCACTCCGGAATCTCGTCGGGGATGTCGAAGGTCGGGGGCTCGCCTTCGGCGTGATGCCAGCACATCACCATATTGGCGACCTCTTTGACTTGCCACTTCGGCAGCTTGGCTTTGCGAGGAACGTGCTCGGCGTAGGGGACCGCTGTGCACTTTCCGTCCGTTCCAAACTGCCACGCATGAAATGGACATTCGATCGCGTTGCCTTTGACCTTGCCTCCGTGTCCGAGGTGAGCGCCGAGGTGAGGGCAGAATGCATCGAGCACCGAAAGCTCGCCCTCTTCGGAGCGCCAGATGACGAGGTCGTCGCCGAAGTACTTCAGCGGTTTGACGTCTCCCGGCTTGATCTCGTCAGAATAAGCGACTTGAAACCAGCCGTTGGGGATCGGCGGGGTGAAGTAGCGGTCGTCCATTCGCCAAAAATAGAACGTGTTTCACTTTTTTCAAGTCGAAACCTATGGGCTCGCAATGCTCGGCTGCACCAAGAGGAGCGCTCCGGGATGTTCGTCGTTTCCGTAACGATATCGGTCGAGTTCCCGGACGTCCGGAAAAGAGAATGCGCACCCACTACATCGAATCGACCGGCTCGCCCCAATGAAGCTATCGGCCGTGGCGAATCGCTCCCCGGCCGGGAGAGAGGGCGGCAAGCGTGGGGTGATGAACAACACCCCGACCGGATGCTCATCGTGGTCGGCTGCGTCGCGCGCTCGAGCCTGCGCTTGTTCGAGCCACGGGCCGGCGGAGGCGCTCATCTCGTCGGGTGTGCTCGGCCAACGTTGCTCGATCGCGACCCGGTACACGCGACCTTGCAGCTCGAAGCGCAGGGTTGCGTCGTCGAGTGGAAGCGTCGATTCGAAGTCAGCCGCTCGGTACGCAAAGCTCCGAACCCGGGTCGCGGCATCGGCGAGCGTCGACGAGGTGCGGTCCCGCTCTTCCCAGCAAACGGGATCCTTCGCCGTAGAACGGTTGTAGTGCGTCAACCCGATGACCCACTCATCGAGCAGCCGCGTCCAGCCGAGGAGCATCGGATCGCACCGTAGTCCGTGCATGATCGCTAAGCGGTATGATACTTTATCGGCCGGAGGCAAGCCATGACGAGCATCGGCGTGGGCGCGAGCGCCCCAGACTTCACCAAGACCACGCAAAACGGCGACTCGATCTCGCTCTCGCAGTTCCGCGGCGAACAGGCCGTCGTCCTCTACTTCTATCCGAAGGACGAAACGCCTGGATGCACCGCGGAAGCATGCACGTTCCGTGACAGCTTCGAGGACTTCGTCGAGGCAGGCGCAGTGGTCATTGGCGTCAGCCAGGACAGCGAGGAAAGCCACAAGAGCTTTGCAACGCATCATCGTCTGCCGTTTCTACTGGTGAGCGACCGCGACAAAGCAATGCAAAAGGCCTACGGCGTACCCAAGACCATGGGCCTGCTCCCTGGCCGTGTCACGTACGTGATCGATCGAGACGGCACTGTACGGCACGTGTTCAACTCACAGCTCAACGCCAAAAAGCACGTCCGCGAGGCGCTCGACGTCGTCAGGCAGCTCGGCGCCTGAAGCGCCGCGCCGCTGCGAAGAGCAGCAACCCCACCCACCCGGACATGAAACCGGTCGAAGCGGTCGACGCGCTGCAAGCCGTGGTAGTCGAAGGAACGGTTCCCGACCCTCCGGGCGGCGGCAAGACGGAACCGCATGGTTGGCCATCGCAAGCGTTCGGGCCGCAAAGCGCTTCCGCGTCCCATCCCTCGTCACACAGGGCGGCCACGATCGGAGCGACGTTGTGGATCACCTCCGCGGCTTGAGAGTCTTTGTAGACGGAGACGCGCTGGCATGTTTCACCGTCCAGGGTGACGTAGTCCGGGGTGCGGCCAGCGACTAGAATGCCAGCAAGCCGATTCTCCGAGTCGAACGTCGCGCTCCCGGAATGGCCCTGGAAAGCGTCGACGTTGGCGATGAAGAAGTCGAGCTGCTCGGCGCGCGGGTCGGCCACAGCTCCGCCGGAGTCGATCTTGGCGGGCAAGCCACTTCCGAAACCGATCATCGCGAGCGACTCTTGCTCGCGTAGAGGCGTTGCAGGTCGAATCGAGGCCGGCGCGTGGACGCCTTCGACCGGCCGGGTGAGTTGGATGATCGCGAAATCGGGCGTTTGATCGCGGCCTAGAGGCACACCACGCGAGACGACTTGGGCGCACTCGTACACGTCCTCATCTCGAATCGCCGCAAGACGGGTTGGGTCTTCGAGATGATAGTTGAATACGTAGCCGTACGCGTCGCAGGGCGTGTGCGAACCGATGCAATGACCCGCCGTCAGAACCAGGTCGTCATCGATGAGCACGCCCGAGCAAGCCGCCGCGGTCGGTTGATTCCCAAACAACTCGTCCGGGCAGAGGTCCTCCACATCCTCGAGCAATCCGCCGGACAGGGCGTACGTCCCGTCTGACTCCTTGCTGATCCGAAAAGCCGGAACCAACGCTACGATGGACTCCTCGGCGATGCGCCGCAGGTCCGTGTCGGGATGGTTGAATACCTCGACGCGGTCGTCCGTGCCGTAGACCACGGGGGCGGTCAGATCGCCGACAAAGACCTCCTCGGAGGACCCACAACCCATGGCGACACCAAAGACCAAGATAAGACAGGCGCGCGTACCCATACGTCGCTTGTTTAAGGCGAAACGGCCGCGGGGGCTACTCGGAGACCCGCACCTGGATGCTGGTCACCAAATCTCCCGTCGCAGTTGCCACATCCGAGACGACCACCACCGGCTCGCCTGCTTCGATCACGTCGCGCTCCCGCAGCTTGGCCAGCGCGTTGATGATCGTCTTTTCGGGATCTCGGGACAGATTCATGCGAAACGGAATCACCGCGCGGTTCAGCCAAAGCTTGCGCCGAGTGGTGCTCATGTTCGTAAACGCGTAGATGATCGCGCGCTGAGGTCGGTAACTGGCAACGAGCTGACCAAAATAACCGCGGCGCGTCATCACGACGATCGCACGCGCGCCCAGAGAGTCCGCAAGACGGCACGCGCTCTGCGCTACATGTGCACGCTGCGTGGTCGGTGCAGGGCGTTCCTTGTAGAAGTCGAGGCCGGGCACCATCTCGGTCCGGCGCGCGATCGTATCGAGCACCTCGACGCAGCGCACTGGATACTTCCCTGCGGCGGTTTCACCGCTCAGCATGATCGCGTCGGCCTGCTCGTACACCGCGTTCGCGACGTCGGTCACCTCGGCTCTCGTGGGCAGGGGGTTGTCGATCATTGATTCGAGCAAGTGAGTCGCCACGATGATCGGCTTACCGGCGATGGCGCAGCGACGGATCATGTCGCGCTGAAGCACGGGAAGCTCTTCGAAGGCTACCTCGACGCCGAGGTCGCCCCTCGCGACCATGATGCCGTCGGCTGCCTCCAGGATCGCATCGAAGTTGTCGATGCCTTCTTGGTTTTCGATCTTGGCGATGAGGCGTTGGTGCCCGCCTGCCTCATTGATGAGCTCCCGAGCTTGCAAAAGGTCTTCGGCGCCGCGAACAAACGATAGCGCGATGAAATCGAGGTCGTGCTCGATGGCTAGGGCGATGTCCTCGCGGTCCTTCTTGGTGACCGAAGGCAAGTTGACGCGAACTCCCGGCAAGTTGACGTGCTTGCGCGAGCCGAGAGTCCCGCCATCCAACACTTTGCATTTGAGGCGGTGCTCCGAGACTTCGAGCACTTCGAGGTTGATGAGTCCGTTGTCGACCGTAACTCGCTCACCCGCGCGCAAATCATTGACGAGGTCTCGATAGTTGACGTGGACGCTCCGCTCCTCGGCATCGTCGGCCAACACGGTGAAAAAGAAAACGTCGCCCGCCTTGAGGTCTAGGCTCTCGGACAGCTCGCCGGTTC
>CALJYC010000272.1 GCA_937984275.1 uncultured bacterium
CGGCGCACGGCCACAGTAAGGGGGTGATCGCCGCGGTTCGGGACACGAAGTCGACGTACCCCAACGTGCAGGTGGTTGCGGGCAACGTGGCGACCGCTGACGCGACGAAGGCGTTGATCGACGCCGGCGCCGACGCGGTGAAGGTTGGCATGGGGCCAGGGTCGATTTGCACCACGCGCGTCGTTGCCGGCATTGGCGTGCCCCAGGTGACCGCGGTCATGGACTGTGCCCGGGTTGGACGCGAGCATGGCGTTCCGATCATTGCCGACGGCGGCGTGAAGTACTCAGGCGATGCAGTGAAGGCGATTGCGGCGGGCGCCAACAGCGTGATGATCGGCTCGCTGTTCGCGGGCACCGACGAGGCGCCCGGAGAGCTCGTCCTCTACCAGGGGCGAACGTACAAGTCGTACCGCGGCATGGGCTCCCTTGGCGCGATGCGCGAAGGGTCGTCGGACCGCTATGCGCAGGCGGACGTGTCGGACGTCGGCAAGCTCGTCCCCGAGGGGATCGAAGGCCGCGTGCCGTATCGCGGGGCGCTCTCGACGGTGGTGTACCAGCTCGTCGGCGGCTTGCGCGCCGGCATGGGCTACACGGGTTGCCCCTCCATCGACGAGTTGCAGAAGAACGCGCAGTTCGTCCGAATCAGTCCGGCGGGGCTCCATGAGAGCCACGTGCATGACGTCATGGTAACGAAAGAAGCGCCGAACTACCGCGTCAGTTAAGCCGGGGCACGGCGGAACGCGACACGAGGTTTCAACGGACGGGGCGGCTTGCAAAGGTGGCCGGAAGGACTGGGGGCGTAGGCCACGCAACCCGCCCCTCGGAGCTCGCGCCAAGCGGCAGCGGGTTGCTCGCATGGCCGCTTGTCACTCACACGCCGCCGAAACCCCGCATCGCGTTCCGCCGCGCCCCTCCATACGTCGACCCTAGAACAGGACTGAGCCCTATGTAACCGGTATCGTGTCGCGCCGTGTCCCTCCGTACGCAAACATCTACGGAGGAGAACGGCTCGGGATGGGCAGCACAGCGATTGGGTCGGCGCCAAGCCTTGCGTCGACGTGAGTAGCCGTGGCGACGGGGCTCCCAATTGCGAGCACGCCCGTCGCGAGCCGTTCTCCGGTGAGTCAGTTGAGATTCGCACGGTTCGTAGCCTGCCTCGACCCATCTGGGCCGACATGTTAGACCCGCGCCATGATCGTTGATGGGGTTTTGATTCTCGACTTTGGGTCGCAGTACACCCAGCTGATTGCTCGGCGGATTCGGGAGCAGCACGTCTATTGTGAGATTCAGCCGTGCACGTACTCACTGGCGGAGATTCGGGACCTTGCGCCTCGGGCGATCATTCTGAGTGGTGGGCCGGCGAGTGTGTTTGCGGAGGGCGCGCCGAGCGTCGACCCGGGGGTGTTTGACCTTGGGGTTCCCGTCTTGGGCATCTGTTACGGGATGCAACTCACCAGCCATCTTCTTGGGGGCAAGGTCGAGCAGGCGGATGAGCGGGAGTACGGGCCGGCGCGGCTCGAGGTGCTCAAGCCAGAGGGGCTCCTTCACGGGTTTCACGTGGGCTCTCACGTTGACGTGTGGATGAGTCACGGTGATCGCGTGGAGAGTTTGCCTGCCGGCTTCGAGACGATCGCGCGAACGTCCAACAGCCCGTTTGCGGGGGTGGCAAACCTCGAGCGGAAGATCTTCGGGGTGCAGTTTCATCCTGAGGTCGCACACACCCCACGTGGCGTCGAGATGCTCCGGGCGTTCTTGTTCGAGGTAGCGGGTTGCTCCGCCAACTGGACGCCGGGCTCGTTCGTCGAGCAAAGCGTAGAGTCGATTCGACGTCAGGTCGGAGACCGCTCCGTGGTGTGTGGATTGTCCGGCGGCGTCGATTCCTCGGTTGCCGCCATGTTGGTATCCAGGGCGATCGGCGATCGACTCACCTGCATCTTCGTCGACAACGGCTTGCTTCGAAAAGACGAAGCCGAAGCGGTAGTCCACACCTATGGTAGCCACTTCGGGCTCAAACTGATTCACGTCGACGCGGCGGACGAGTTCCTGGATGCGCTCCACGGAGTGAGCGACCCAGAGCAGAAGCGGAAGATCATTGGCCGCGTGTTCATCGACGTGTTCCAGCGAGAAGCGGAGAAGCTCGACGATGTGGGTTACCTCGTGCAGGGGACGCTGTACCCCGACGTGATCGAGAGCCTGTCGTTCAAAGGGCCGAGCGCCGTCATCAAGAGTCACCACAACGTCGGTGGTTTGCCGGACACCTTGCATCTGGACCTGATCGAGCCGCTGCGACTGCTCTTCAAAGATGAGGTTCGAGAGGTCGGCGAAGCGATGGGGATGCCGCACGACCTCCTTTGGCGTCACCCATTTCCGGGCCCGGGTCTTGCAGTTCGTTGCCCGGGAGCGATCGATCGGGAGAAGCTCGACATCCTCCGCGAGGCCGATGCGATCTTCATGGAAGAGCTGCGAGCCTCGGACCTGTACGACAAGATCTGGCAGGCGTTTTGCGTGATCCTCCCGGTGCGTACCGTGGGCGTCATGGGCGACGAGCGGACCTACGATTACGTCGTCGCGGTTCGCGCGGTCGATTCTCGGGACGGGATGACGGCGGACTGGTCCCGCATTCCGCACGAAGTCCTCGCACGCGTCTCGACCCGCATCATTAACGAAGTCCGCGGCTGCAATCGCGTTTGCTACGACATCTCGTCCAAGCCCCCATCGACGATCGAATGGGAGTAAGAATCGCCGCCCTGGTGCTGGCGCTCACCACGTTGAGCTGCGCCAAGAAGGGCACGGTCGCTCCCGAACCAGCGAGGTTGCGGGTGATGACCACGCCCCCGAACGCCTCGGTCTACATCGACGGCCACTACTTCGGCCGCGCAACCGTCCTCTCAGCAGAGCCCAAAGCGCTCGTCCCCGGCATCCACCTCATGACCATCCAAGCCGAGGATCACTTCCCCCACGACATGGAGCTCGACCTCCCGGCAGGCGAGACCACGATCACAGTTGAGCTACGTCCCGTCCCGCCCTAGGCACCCCGTAAAGTCAATGCTGCGCATTTCCCACGGGGCTAGGTGCCAGCGAAGCCCCGTGGACGACGCAACGCGTCGGCTCTACGGGGTGCCAGTGTCGACGAGTGTCTTAACCCTTTTGAAAAGGGGTCTGACCCCTTTTTTCTTTTCTTAGTTTTGGAAGGCGCTGTTTAGCTCTTGGGCGGTTTGGAATTCTTGTTCGATCATTGGGCCGGCTAGGCGGACTACGAGGTGCTTGGGGCTGATGGCTTTGAGCCTTTGGAGCTCTTCGTGTTTGGCCTCGGTGCCCTCGTCCACGAGTACTAGGTTGGCTTGGGCTCGGACGAAGTCTGGGCGCTGGGCGAGGGTTTCCTTGAGGAGCTTCTCGCATCGGGCGGGGTCGACGTAGCGTTCGAAGGCCTCCATGGCGCGAAGGTAGGTGCGAATCGGCGGGTCCGCTTCTCCGTCCTTGCCGTATCGCATCATGCGGTCAAACTCGAGCCAGTGGCCGCGTAGGCGGAAGTAGTTGGCGTTGGCGTAATAGGCGAGTTGCGCTTTCGGATCTTGGCGGATTGCCTGCTCGGCCAGGTCCGAGCCGGAGCGGAGCGGCTCTTCGGACAAGACACGCAACGCGCGAACCACTTTGCGAAGGTCTGCGGTCTTGGCCTGCAGCTTCGCCGCTCGGGCTTGGTCTTGTTTGGCCGCGTCGTTGGCCTCGAGGGGGCGGGCTTGGGTGAGCTGTCGAAGCTCGGTAAGGTCCTGCCTCCGCTCTTCTTCGAGAATCCACGCCGCCGTCATGAGCGCACCCGCGTAGGACAGATCGAGATAGGCGCGAAGCGTCAGAGCCTCGGCGCCCTGTCGCCCCGATGCAAAGCGTCTTGCTTGCTCGAACTCTGGAAGGCGATCGCCGCGGATGATTTCGAGCACCTGAGCCATCGAGGTCACCGGAGTGTCAGGCGCAGGCACCGGGGGAATGCCATAGGCCGCCTGGAACTCGCGAACCACCTGGGCTGCTTCGGGCGGTCGCATCGACTCGACGTCGATGTCCTTGCCAATCGTCGAACCATCGTTCGTCGAGGATTTTGAAGAGGCGCAAGCGCCCAAAACCACCATCATCAGGAATGCTGAGCCCATTCGTTTCATGGCGCGGAGGCTAGCACAGGCCCCCGGGCCGCCCCACAATCCCGGGCCGCCTCCTAGAACCGGACGAAAACGTCGAACTCGGGGGAGATGTTGTGGAGCACGTCTCCGGGCAGCACGAGATAGAAGCCGTCGACGAAGAAACTGCTGTAGCCGACCCCAAGCCGGATGTTGGCGCGCTCCCAAGAGAACACGAAGCCGGGGACGACGGCGAAGGCGTTCTTCAAGTCTTCCGTATTGACCGCGAGCCGAAGGTCGGCGGTCGGGTTCGTACCACTCAGACTGCCATTGACCACGGCGTCGCTGACATAGGGGACCCAGCGGAGGGTGAACGTAAACGCGACGACGCGAGAGAGTCGCCATTCGGCCATCGCATAGAGCTGCATGAAGTCGATCACGAGTGCGCCTTCGATCTGGTCGCCCCCCGACTGTGCATCGGCACCCCCGGTGACGGCGGTGAACCTCGTTCCGAGGTGCACACTCACGTCGGAATTGATCCGCACGGACGCCGCGAAGGCGATCGGCATCAGGAAATACCTCACTCTGGAATCGTCGGTCTGCTGGATGGTGCCTGTGAGGAAGCCGGCGGAAACGCTCAGCGCTAGGCGTTTGCGGTCGTAGAAGGTCGACTTGAGCTCGAGGTTCGGGGCGACGGT
>CALJYC010000273.1 GCA_937984275.1 uncultured bacterium
CGCCGGGATTCACGCGGTGTTGGCACTCACCATTTGGACGCCCGCCTATTTCGCGAAGTACTTCGACGAGGCGGGCCAGCTCAATCTGCAAGGCGCGCTGGGCATGGTGGCCGGGGTCGTGGCGCTGTTCTTCCTGACCTCACCGGCGATCTCGACGTTGCCGATGATGCCAAAGGCGCTTGGCGGAAAACGATGGAAGCGGGCGCAGAGGATGGGTTACGTGTCGCTTATCCTCGTCGCCGTGCACCTGGTGGCGCTGGGTTTCAAGGGCTGGTTGAAGCCGCAAGCATGGCCCGGCTGGCTTCCGTCGATCAGTCTCCTCGCCTTCGTCGCCGCGGTCATCCCTCTCGTCATTCGGCGCAAACTGATCTACGAGCGGCGAAAGCGGGAAACAGAAGCAAGTTGATCGCAGTGGGTCCCAGGCGGGTGTCATCGTGCCAAAGAATCCGATGAAGATGTGCAGAGCGATGGCGGCCACTGTGGGCCTTGCACTGACGTTGAGCGTGCCGCTGCCGGCTCACGGCGAAGAAGAGAGCCCGGAGGAAGCGAAGCATGGTGAAAAGACCACCGCCGGAGACCTTCCGGCGTCGCCTGAAGAAGGCGACTTCATCCCGGATTTGGTATTCGCGAGAATGGTGGAGAATCCCGTCTCCGGCATCACGAGGGTGCCCGTAGTCAATGCAACGCTCTTCGGCATTCCGCCGAACGATCGTGTCGCCAACGCGTTCGTACTTGCGCCCATCCTTCCGGTGCTTTTCCGCGGAGGCTGGAGCCTCGTCACGCGTACCGTCATTCCGGCGGTGGTCACGGTGCCTGTGGGAACCGACCGCAGGACGGGCTTCGGAGACATCACCTCCGAAGTGCTCGGGCACAAGCTGCTCAAGGGCCGAAAGAATCAGTTCTATGACGTCGGGTTGGGCCCGTTCGTGGGTTTCCCTTCGGCCAGCGATGATGCCCTCGGGACCGGTCGATGGAAGTTGGGACCGGAGCTCGTCCTGGGCATTTCCGCGAGGAAGTGGGTCACGGTCTTGGTTGTGCGAAACGAATGGTCGGTCGGGAGCAACAGAAATCGGGTCGACGTAAACACGCTGGTTCTCGACTACCTCCTCTTCTTCAACCTCCCCAAGCTCTTCTATCTGGTGTACGAGCCGGCGATCACGGCGGATTGGGAGGCCAGCCGGGGCGACCGTTGGACGCTCCCCGTTGGAATCGGGTTTGGCAGGCACCACCGACTCCCGAAACGGCCTCGCCTCGCGATCACCACCAGACTCAGTGGGCTCTACAACGCCGTAAGGACCAACCGCGACCCCAAATGGCAACTGCTCTTCACCTTGGTCTTCTGGAAACCCAACCCCGCGGTGTTCGACATTGACTGATACGGCCGCGGGACCGCCGACGCGATGTCTTCCGGGAGATCGCAGGTCTCATCAATCGCGTCGCCAGTGAAGGATATGGCCTCGTAATCACCACCGGCGGTGTCAGGGCAGAGGCCAAGGGAGTCGTCTAGGGCTCGCTACCCGTGTTTGGGGCACCTTGTCTTACGTGCTTGAGACAATCCGGAAAAGTGTGCCAAACGTTTGGGCGGGGTCGAGCAATAGCACATCGCCTCTGCGTTCCACGGACAGGCCACGTTTCCGCAGTGCGTTCGCGGTGCCGTCGAGGTCCCTGGCTTCGAGCGTCAGCGCCACCATTCCCTCGCTCTGCACCTTGTTCGGTGCGAGCGCCTCCACAGCGTTGGGGTTGGTCACCGTGGCGAGCTCCACTACGCCGCCCTTTGGCGCTCGAGCGATCGCGATGCGAAGGCCACGGTCCGCGTCTTCGATCGGTACCGATGTCTCGAGTCCGAGGTCGTCGCCGTACCGAGCGATCGCCGCATCGAGATCGCGCACAATGACCGTGGTGCGCTGAATCCCCGAAAGCCCCAAGCAGCCGGGCGGCTCCGGAGGGGTCCCCGTGAAGCTGTCGTTGGGGTACACGCGAATCAGTACACCATGGGTCGACGCAGGATGAACGTCGCGACCCCAAGAACCCCTCATCGGAGGCAGCACCTTCAAGCCACGCGAGCTGAGCTCCTCGGCCGCCGCGTTCGGGTCGGGCGCCTCCAGCATCATAGCAAACAAGCCCTCGCCTCGATGTTCGAACTGCTTTTGCAAGCTCTTCGCAAGCGGAGCATCCGGAATAGCTGGGCTCATGATCTCGATGTTGCTTCCACCGTCCGGCACGCACATCGCGAGGCGCGCACCAAGAAGCGTCACCACTTCCTTTTTCTTCGAAAGATCCAACACCGGCATTCCGAGCGTGTCGCGGAAGAAAGAGGCGGCCGCATCGAAATCACGAACCGCGATCGCGACTCTTGGTAAAGATGTGATCACTTCGCTAGTCCTTCCTTTTGCTGGAGCCCAAGTCGAGTGATGGGTCAGCCTGTTCGTCAAGCCACTTCGGGTTGCTGATAGACAGATGTTCTCGTTGAGCAAGGCGCACGTGCTGAGCGATCCTCTCGTCGTCTAGCTCCACCTTGCCGAAGCGGATCTGGTTTGCGAGCTCTTTGTTGAGTCTCGAAAGCTCGTGTTCGTCCGTGCCAAGGATGTCTTGCAGCCGCGCCCGCTGTTGTCGGGTCACTGCGTCACGTTGCGTCAATTCGCGGCGCAGAATGCCAAGCAGGTTCAAAGCGACGCGACACCGAAATTGTTTCCGCGCGCCGAGCTCGGGCGACACGTCATGTTGCAAGAAGTACTCCAGTGCATCGACGATTTGTTCCGCGCTTGGGGGTGCCTCGTAGATTGCCATCGTTTCGTCTCACACTTTCCAGTCGTCAACCACTGCGAAGAAGTCACCCATCGCTTCGTCGAACCGTCTGCCAATGGCGGCTTTGTCGATGCCGCCGTGGGTCTTGCCTTTGGCTGCAAAGAAGCTCCCGTATTGAATCAGACAAATGCCCGCCCACTTGAGTGCGCCCAGCGCCTCCCAGAACTGAACATGTTCCGGCACGACGCGCGTTCCGGACGCCTCTTCATAGGCACCGAGCAAGTCTCCACGATGCGCAAGCCCGGCTGCGGGCAGGTCGGGTCGCGAAAAGCGCCACGACCGTAGGCAAAGCCAACCAAGATCTTCCATTGGGTCGCCGAGATGGGCAAGCTCCCAATCGATGATGCCTGTGAGGCCTTGTTCGTCGGCCATGATGTTGCTCAGCCGGAAATCCCCGTGCACCAAGCGCGGAGACTCAGATGGTGGCACCCTCTCCGAGAGCCAGCGAAAGGCCCATTCAAAGCCGGGATTTCTAAGGCGGAAAAGTTCTGCGGCCTGCCTCAGCAGTCCCAACAACGAAGCGGCATCCAGTGTACGGACGCGCAGCGAATCGGGGAGCTCCGTTGTGTGCACCTTGGCGATTTCCCGAGCGAGCTCGCCGATCAAGCTCGCTCGGCACCGCGCAAACGACTCGTCGGTGAGCAAGGTTTTTGGGTCGGCGGTGCCGGTCAATCGATCCATGACAAAGCCTTGCACCTTGCCGTCCGTTGAGGACAGCCACGTGTGTACACGTGGCGCGGAGACTCCGTTGTCGGACAAATGCGATTGGAGCAGCATCTCCGTCTCATGTGGGATTCCGAGTGGATTGACCGCGCCTGCTGCAACTGCATCTGCTGGGGGGCGCCTCAACACGAGGTCTGACTCCCCCTCAGCATGCCTAAGCGTGAACTCCCACAACTCCTGACTTGCCCCCAATGGCATCCGTCTCAGGTTGTGTACGCCAAGCTGCCCCCGAAACGGCAGGTTCTCCGTCGCGCTGAGCGCGGAAACCAGTTGATCCGCCAACGAGGTGTGGTTCGCTTCGGTCACGCGCGTTGCCTTGATTGCGCACGTGTGTACTCAGACAACTCGAGCTTGCCCACGGTGGTCAGATGGACTTCGTCGGGCCCATCTCCAAGTTTCAGCGCACGATACAAAGCGTAGGCATGCGCAAGAAACGTGTCCTGACACACGCCCATCCCGCCATGCACTTGAATTGCATAGTCCAGAACGTCGTTGGCGGCCTGTATCGCCGCCACCTTGATGAGCGCCACTTCTTTTCGTGCAGCCCGCACGCCCACGGTATCAATCAAGTAAGCTGCCTTCATGGTGAGCAAGCGTGCCTGCTCGATTTTCATACGGGCGATGGCGATGTTCTGAATGACCACATCGTTTTTTGCGAGGGGCTTTCCAAAGGCTTCGCGATCTGACGCGCGCTTGCACGTGAGCTCCAACGCACGCTCCGCAATACCCACCGCTCGCATTGCATGATGAATGCGCCCGGGCCCAAGTCGACCCTGCGCAATCTCAAACCCACGACCCTCACCCAAGATCATGTTCTCGGCTGGCACACGAACGTTTGCAAACACCACTTCGCCGTGACCGTGCGGCGCGTGGTCGTAGCCGAAGACCGATGTGTTTCGCACGACCTTCACACCTTCCGTTTCCTTGGGCACGAGAATCATCGACTGCTGGGCATGGCGCGGAGCGTCGGGGTCGGTCTTGCCCATCACGATGAATACTGCGCAACGCGGGTCGCATGCGCCGGACGTCCACCACTTGCGACCGTTGATCACGTAGCTGTCGCCATCGCGCTCAATACGGGTCGAAATGTTTGCGGCGTCCGAACTCGCCACCGCGGGTTCGGTCATCGCAAAGCCCGAGCGTATTTCGCCGTCGAGCAGCGGCTTCAGCCAACGCTCCTTCTGGGACTCGCTACCAAAGTGCAGCAAGACTTCCATGTTTCCAGTGTCGGGGGCGCTGCAGTTGAACACCTCCGAAGCCCACAGAACGCGACCCATGGTTTCGGCGATCGGCGCGTAGTCCACGTTGCTCAGCCCCTGGGGGTGCAGTTTGGGGGGCGTGAACAGGTTCCAAAGCCCTTTCGCTTTCGCCTTGGCCTTCAGCTCCTCGAGGAATGGCGGAATGGTCCAGCGCTTGTTCGGTTCTTCGCAAGGAATCGCTTCTTCGTTAGGGTAGATGTGCGCGTCCATAAACGCGCGCACTTGCTCGTGAAGTTCCGTCGCTCGTTCGCTTGGCGTGATATTCATGTCGCCCCCATCTAGAAGGTGAGACTCTGCCCGTCGTCTGCGTCGAGAGATGCGCCGGTCAGATAATCACCCGCATCGCTTGCAAACAGGAGAAGCGCGCCGTCCAAGTCTTTCGGTGTGCCGATGCGCTTCCTCAACAGCATTTGCGCTAGTTGCTTCCCAGCCGGAGACCGGATCAACTCATCGTTGATCTCCGTGTGAATGTACCCAGGATGGATGCAGTTCACGCGAATGCCCCTGGGCCCCCATTCCTGTGCGCACACTTTCGTCAGCTGGTGCACCGCGGCCTTGCTTGCTCCGTATGCCGACAATCCCCGCGTCGGCCTCCACGCGCCGAGTGACCCGACATTGACAATCGAGCCACCGCGTTTCGCTGCAACCGCCCGTTTCGCAAACGCTTGAGACGCGAAAAACATCCCTCGCACGTTCGTCGCAAACACTCGGTCAAAGTCTTCAGGGGTGGTTTTCAACACGGACTTGTCGAGAAGGATGCCTGCGTTGTTGACCAAGATGTCGAGGCCCCCAAGCTCTTTGTCGGCTGTGTCGATGCCTTGGCGAACACTTTCCACGTCCGACACGTCCATCACGACGGACATGGCTTGACCACCACCCGCTTGAATACGGTCGACCGTTTGTTCCAGCCGATCCGCGCGCCGCGCAGAAGCGACGACCGTCGCACCGGCTTCCGCCAGGCACTCGGCCATGCGTTGTCCGATTCCGCTGCTCGCCCCGGTGACGAGTGCCTTCTTGCCAGTGAGGTCAAAACGCATGGGGTCTCCTTTTTTCTTTCGACTACCTCAATACCGCCCGTTCCAAGAGCGACACGACCGCGGATTCCATGGCGGGTTCACTGGGTGCATCGCTCGGAAACGACAGTCGCCGATACGCGCGATTGATGGAACGATAAATGGCTGCGGCGAAGATGATTTCGAGAATTGCATAGGGGTCTTCCTCGTGGACCACTCCAGCCTGCTGGCCGCGGACGATCTCCTCACGCAGCTTGAGAAGTGCAGGCGCCAAGCTCCACGAAGGTGGCGCTTGCTCGCGCGACCGGAGCTCAATCAACTCGTTGACGATGATGCAAGCATGATCGTCTTGCTCTTTGGCCCAACTCACGACCCGAGCAATGACATCGCGCACGCGTTCCCTTGGAGATGCGCGGGTCGCCCCATCGTTCAGCGCGATGTCGGAGAGCGCAGCATTGACGGTTTCGAGAACTGCTTTGTAGAGCCCGGCCTTGGTCTCGAAGTGGTGAAGAACCGTCGACTTGGAGACATCACACGCCTTCGCGACATCGCCGATGCTCACACCGCGAAATCCATAGGTGGCGAACGAGCTCACGCTTGTGGCGAGAATCCGGTCTTTCCTGGTGGGCGCCGATGTCGCCTTGACGGTCTGCGGAGGGGATTGCATAGTCAGCCTGACCGAACGTTCGGTCAGCACCCAGATACTGTACCGCACGGCGGGAAAGTCAACCCTTTTTCGGGACACGGCTCGGGGAGAGTCGCGCGCGCCCAGCCACGGAGGAAGCGATGAAGGACTTCAGCAACAAGATCGCCGTCGTCACGGGCGGGGCCTCGGGCATTGGCCGGTCACTCGTCCGTCAACTTGCCGAAGCCGGATGCCACGTGGCGATGTGCGATGTCTCGGAAGAGCGCCTGACCGAGAGCCGAGACCTTGCGATGCAGACGGCTGCGGTGGGCGTGAAGGTCACCACGTTCAAGGCCGACGTCTCCAAACGCAACCAAGTCGAGGCGTTTCGAGACCACGTGTTGCAGGAACACGAGACTGACCACATCCATCTTCTGATCAATAACGCGGGGATGACAGGCTCAGGAAGCTTTGTGAAGGATCCCGAGGACGAATGGCAACGCGTCTTCGACGTCTGTTGGGGAGGAGTGTACAACAACACTCGGGCGTTCCTTCCCGCGCTCAAGAACGCGCCTGAAGCACGCCTTGTCAATATGAGCTCTGCGAACGGTTTTTTCGCGAGCGTGGGTCCGGGCATGCCGCACACCTCGTACTCCGCAGCGAAGTTTGCCGTGAAGGGCTTTACCGAAGCGTTGATCGAGGACCTTCGTGTCAACGCACCGAACGTTCAGGCGAGCGTCGTGATGCCCGGGCACGTTGGGACGCGCATCTTGGAGCATTCCGTAGAGTCTGGCGGTCGACACGTTCCTGAGAAGATGCGCAAGAATCTCAAACAGTTTACCGATCTATTCGCGGCGATGGGTCTCCGTCCTGAACAAGCGGCGGAGATCATTCTCGGTGGCGTCCGGGAGGGGAAGTGGCGGATCTTGGTCGGTGCCGACGCCGAAGCGATGGACCGCGCGGTTCGCGAAACACCAGAGCTCGCATACACCAAGGAGTTTTGGAAGGAACGAATATTGCCCGTGTTGCCGGGTGCGGCCGGCCTCAAGCGCTCGCAGTAAGAGCAAGGCACATAGCGCGTTCTCATAACCCGAAGGTCGTCGGTTCAAATCCGGCCCCCGCAACCAACGAAGTCGGGCACTTAGTGATCGCGCTACGTGCCCTTCTTTTTGGCTCGGTGCCACGAGGGTGCCACAGCCGAACGAAAACCATCGCCCGAGCGATGTATGGATCTCGAAAAACGTTGGGTTTTCGATCTTGAGTACGCCGCAACAACGCGACCTTGCGGGTGCATAACCCGAAGGACAAAGAAACCGTCTGCCACGACGATTCGAGGCTTCGAGACGGGTCAGTGGAGTTTGAGTCTTTCCAACGACGAGACCGACCTCACAAGCAGGGGGACCGCGGCGTGTTCCTAGCGTGGTGCGAGCTGTTCTGAGGCGGTTACAACGGGAAGAGCAGTGGAGTGATGGCCAAGGAGACTGGGTAACGACCGACCAGCGCGGCTTCCCACGACCAGCTGGGGCGGGTGCGACGTGGGGGCGTTTGAGGTGCGGCGGTAAGCGCCCAGTTCGCACAACGGGAGATTGCGCGCACCCGCTGCGCCCCCAGGCCCCAAACGCAAAAGGTGCGCCGGGCTAACGCGAAAAGCGCAGCAGTTCCGGCGCACGAGCTGGCATGGTTGCTGCAGTGATTTGAAGGACTGACTTACTGAACCGGGGAGGTTGTGATGCGGTATTTGATTAGCTTTTCGGTGTTCCTGCTCGCCATAGGTGCTCTGCGGGTCGTTGGGTGTGCTGACGATCCCAAAGGCGAGACGATCGATCACGGATGGGGAGACCCCGAGCGTATCGCCGATGGGTACGATCCCGATCTCGCCGTCGACGCGAGCGGCGCAGCCGTTGTCGTTTGGCTCTACTATGGTGGAGCGGACTCTGAAGTGTGGGCCGCTTCGTTTGCGCCGGAAGATGGGTGGGGAACGCCCGAGCGCATCGCGGCAGACGACGGCTTCGCGCGATACCCGCGCGTCGCAATGGACCCGAGCGGCAGCGCGGTCGCGGTGTGGCAACATGATGGTCAAGGCGGGCAGAGCGAAGTTTGGGCCGCCGCCTACATGCCGGCGGGCGGTTGGCAAGCAGCCGTGCCCCCGGACTCCGATTTCGCGGGGGACACCTTCGAGCCGAGCATCGCGATGGATGCAAGCGGCAATGCGATGGCGGTGTGGGTCCGTGTGGCAGACAACCAGGGCACCGTCGCGGCAGCGCGCCACACGCCGACAGGCGGCTGGGGTTCCGTCACGCGGATCGACGACGACCAGATCGGCTACCCGAGCGCTCCGCAGGTAGCGATGGATCCAGACGGCAATGCAACAGCGATCTGGAACGGGGATGACGGTGAACGCGGAAACGCGTTTGCAAGTCGTTTCACCGTGGATGGCAGCTGGGGCGCCCCCGAGAACATCGACGACAGGGCGCCAGGTTCCGCATACGGTCATCGGATCGCGATGGACGCAAAGGGGAACGCCATTGCCGTGTGGCGCCAGGAAGAGGAGGACCAGGAGGACTGGCCCTCCCGCATCTGGGCCAATCGCTTCACGCCCGCAAGTGGTTGGGAGGTCGAGCCCTCCCGCATCGAAAGCCTCGACGGCGCTGGACGATCGCGTGCGCCTGCGATCTCAGTGAACGCCAGAGGCGAAGCGGTCGTCGTGTGGCAGCGCTGGGATGAACAGACCCAAGAAGGCGCTATCTGGTCGAACGGTTACGACCCGGCCGCGGGATGGAGAGCGGCGGCGCAGGTCGAGGCTGACTACATCGAGCGATACGACGCCGAGCCCGATGTCGCGATCGATCCGAACGGCAATGCGCTGGCGGTTTGGGGCGGCGTCTTCAACTACAGAGGCACCGTTTGGTCTAGCCGGTACACTCCACGGAGCGCTTGGGACCAATCTGTACGACTCGACACCGGGGGTGATGTCGCGCACCCGAAGGTGGGCGTGGACGCGAGTGGCAAGGGCCTCGCAGTGTGGCCGCCGCTGACGGGCGGCCTCGGAGCCTCCGTGTGGTCTAGTCGCTATGGCGATGGCCCGTGGACCGATCACACCGAAGTATGGCAAGCGCTCTGCGACGGGTACTGCGAACGCGCGGTGGTGTGCTTCCCCGAGGATGTGGTCCTCGCCGAATGCGTCTCCGAGTGCATGGCGGTGCGAGAGCGCATGCCCTGCAACCCCAACCTAGAAGCCTTGGACGTTTGCGTCGCGGAGCTCGAGGACTGGGATTGCTCTTTCTTCGCATACGAAGAGCTCCCGTACCAATGCCACTCGGTATGCTCCGGCCCGGAAGGCACGGTTGATGCCGTTGCGCCGAAGCAATTGCTCGAGACAGGGAAGTTGTGATGCGTTACTTAGTTGGCTTTGTGTTGGCGCTCGCGTTGGTCGGAGCCGTGCGTCTGATCGGGTGCGGCGAGACAGAAGGTCCAATGGGCGGCAATGGTGGCGAAGCTGGGGCGGGCGGCACAGCAGGTGCGGGCGGTACCGGTGGTGTCGGCGGGGACGGCGGAACCGCTGGAGATGGTGGCGTCGGAGGCGACGACGACCCCATCGCGGACCTGGTGGACAAGATCCGGACCGAGGTCGACCCCGCGTTCGTGTACGCGTACGAGCAGACCAAGTTCGTGCCGCCGGCGGGTAAGACACTGCTGATCGTGGGACAGACGTTGGAAGACATCAACGAGTACACCGCCGACTTCCCCGATGAGCCGACGGCGGGCGGATGGGCCGCTTATTGGGGCATCCCCAGCACCGACGGCCTGGCGACCACGGCGGTCAGCGAGTACGGGTATAGTCAAAACCATCAGGAGCTGGTGGTTCGCTTTCCCAATACCGTGCTGCAGAGCGGGCTATGGATGGTGGGTATGTGGGGTGTCGCCAAGGACACCGCAAACGGGGTTTACGACGACGTCATTCGTGAATTCAGCACCTGGGCCAAGACGATCAACTGTCCCATCTACCTCCGGATTGGCTACGAGTTCGACGGCCCGCACAACCAGTTGGAACCGGAGGAGTACAAGGAAGCGTATAAGCGATTCGTCGACATCACCCGTGAAGAGGGCGTCAACAACGTCGCGTTCGTGTGGCACTCCTACGCAGCCCCACCTTACAAAGGTTACGCGCTTGGGTCCTGGTACCCCGGCGACGACTACGTCGACTGGGTGGCGGTCTCCCTGTTCGGTCACATGTACGGCCCCGACCCGGGTCTGTACGGCGACGCCGTGTTCGACTTTGCGAAAACGCACAAAAAGCCGGTGATGGTCGCCGAATCGAGCCCGATTTACGGGATCTTCGATGGTGACGTGCGCTCCTGGAACACGTGGTTCGTCAACTACTTCTCGCTGGCCTACGAAAGGAACATCAAGGCGATCAGCTTCATCAACACGGACTGGCGCCAGTACCCGCCGGTGGCACCGCTAGACTGGCAGGATGCACGGCTGCAGAACAACGAGACGGTGGCCGAAGCGTGGTTCATGGAAACCGCCAAGGATCGCTACCTGAAGCAGTCGCCGCAACTCTTCGAGCAGCTGGGCTTTGGGCCCTAGTCCTCAGCGGTCTGACTCGGAAATCGTCACGACAAGCTACGCAGCAATCAGCACCTCCATCGGAACCCCGAACTCCACCGGACAACGCTGTGCGTAACGGGCCCCCGCAACCCTGAAAAGCCCGCCAGAGTCTGGCGGGCTCTTTTTTTGTGGGACACCGACCGCACGCCGGCTGTCGTCGAGTGGGACATCGCAGACTTCTTTGAAGGGAGATACGGGTCGCCACCCTCTTGGCACACGATCGCTTGGATCCGATGGACGTAGCCGCGACGGCTTCCGGGGAGCTGCCGCATGGCTCCGCGTCGGGCACACTCGGATAGTCCGAGCCAGCTTGGACTGGTTCCATAGGGTAGGCTGAGTTCCGCTTCACTTACCCGGGTGTCGCAGTTGCGAACATCGATCTTGCAAATGTCTACGGACGCAGCAGTGAAAAGCGCGCCAGCCATCGAAGCTTAATCTCCCCCCTGAATCGGAGCAGAACATGAGTGATGCACAGCGAAATGACATTCCGGTGGCAAAGAGGATTGCCGAGCGCATCAAGGAAGTCATTGCCGGGCTCCGGCGTGATCGCATCGCAGAATTGATTCGGCAGCATCTCGTGCAGTTGCGCTTGATTGACGGCACGGGCAGGTGGCAAGCGGAGCAATTGGCGCCAATCGGCAACTGGCTCCTGGGCGAGGACCTGGACACGGGCGACGCGCTAGAGCTCGTCGACGAAGTGGCTCGCTGCGCTGGGGCCAACCCGTATCTGTCCGAGTTCCTGAGCCGGGCAGAAGGCGAGACTTTCGATCGCCTGTACCACAAGGTTTACATGGAGGGCGCGACGGTTCTGCCCTCGGTGGTGACGTATGCGCTGCTGCTCGAGCGCCTGACCCAAGCCATGCGCAACGACTGGAGGCTCATCCAAGCCTGCAGAGAAATTTGGCTGAGAGCCCGAGACGCGGAGGATATGAAGAGCCAGTTGATAGTATTTGAGCGTGCCAAGGTTCTTTCGATTGATGTTCCGATCAAACGGGCTCTTGAGTTTCACGAATCGGGGAGCGTGGCTCCGCAGTTCGGGAGAGTGCTGCTGCCCATGAACATCATCGAGGCGATGGTCGAAGACATCAGGCTCGGAAATCGAGACAACGCAGCGAGCGCGTGGCCGCTGGTGAAAGACCGGCCCGGGTCATGGGCTAGCGAGGCGAACACAGGCGAGGTAGCGGCGCGTTGGTCGGAGGACCGGAAGGCGATTTTACTGAGCTTCGCCCTGCCGTGCAGATGGGCCGATTTGTATGCGACCTGGAATCTGGCGTTCGTTTCCCACTACGGTGATTTCCCGTATTGGATGACGAAGCTCCTCATTCCTCAGGTGAACGGCTATCAAGATTCACCGGAGGAGTACCTTCACAACCGTGTTTTGGCTTTGTACTGCCACCTGCACTACATGGGCTTCGGGCGTATCGATCTTGCAAAGCAGGGTCGGGATGCAATCGATTGGCATGACGAAGCGCTCACGAAGCTCTGGAGCAGCATCAACCGGGAAAGCGCCGACAAGTACTCAGAAGCCGTCAAGCAGCTCAAGCGCTCCAAGCCCAGCGGCGAGGCGGGAGGTGGATCCGATGCCGAATCGGCGTGATGGAAGTCACAGCATTCACCTGGGCGGTAGCCGCCTGCCAAGATCCCATTGCCTTCTTCGACCAGCTACGTAGCAATCACCACCTCCAGCGGCACGCCAAGTTCCACCGGACAACGCTGTGCGTAACGGGCCCCCGCAACCGACGAAGTCGGGCACTTAGTTCAAAGACGCTAAGTGCCTTTCTTTTGGCCCAGTGCCGTGAGGGTGCCATAAGCCGCAGCGAACCAGCGCGGTGACACTTGCGAACATGGCAGCGCATGCACAAAAACGCTGCGTTCTTGTCGGTCAGGTCTCGTCCGCGCGCGACCTTCGGGTGTATATCTTGAAGGACATCATGCTGCGTCGGACATTTCGACGGGCTAGCCATCGCCTCTCTACTCGCGCGCAGGGACCAACGCGTCGAGGACTTCCCCGACGTGGTCCACGATCCACAGGTGCCCGGCGCCTGCAATGAAGGTCGCTTCGCAGTTGGAAATGGTCTCGGCGAGATATCGGCCCATGGCGAGTGGAACACTTGGGTCCTCTTCGCCCTGCCAAAGATGCACCCGGAGTTTGATGTCCTCCAGCGGAAAGCCCCATGGTCGCCCGTGGTTGATCACGAGCTCGTGCGCCGACCCGGCTCCTCCTTGCCTCAGGGCTTCGGCGAAGCCTGCTGCTAGGTATTGCCGTATCTCTCGTCGTTCGACCAAGGCCTTGTCAACATCCGCCATCTTGTAGACCAGCCGTTCGACGAGACGGTCCGTTCGAGCAAGGTAGGCGAGAAAAGCCATGTTGAGCCTGACCAATGCTGGCGCGTGCTTGGCAAGCAAGAAAAGCATCCGGTTGGTTCGGCTCATTCCCTCGGTGACTCCGGGCACGTCCGTGGGACAAGGGCTACTGACCACACCAACCGCGGTCAGTCGCTGCGGAATCTTCCAGGCGCAAGCGAGGGTAGCGGGGCCTCCCCCCGACACGCCCAGAACGGCAAAGCGATTCAGTCCGAGCACGTCCGCCAACTCGCACACGTCGTCCGGCCAGTCGAGCAGCTGGCGGCCCGGCTGGAAGTCCGAGCGACCAAAGCCCGGCCTATCGGGCGCGATGAGCCGTAGGCGGGGGCGGAACGGAGAGCCGGGAATGAGTCCCCAGGAGAGTCTTGACGATGGATTGCCGTGGAACAGCATCACGGGGGACCCATTGGGGTCGCCATACTCGGCGTAGGCCAGCTGTCGGCCATCGCGAAGGCGGAGGGTCTTGTCTTTCTGAGTCATCGTGTCGCTGCCATGAGGCTACCAGGCGGGAGTAGGCGGCGGAATCCGCGCGGTCATCGCGTCGTCGAGCTCAGGCTGAGGCTCTGCGGTCGGGGAGCCGGGATCTGCGCTTCCGGGCGGCTGAGAACCGCCGCCCAAGCGAAAGGTGCCAATCATCGCAGCCCGGCGGCGAGCTCGGTCAGATAGCGCTGCCTCAATTGATCTCGTTTGAGCGACATCGCGACCGTGTTCAGGAGAAATCGAACACGGTCGGCCACGGTCAGCGCGTCACTGGTCGCAATCAATCGCGCAATGCGATCGCGTGGGACCAGCTCTCCGCTTTCGCAGTAGTGCCGAAGCATCGCCGCGAGGACTTGAAGCATCAGCTCGATCTTCGCTTCCCCGCGATTGCGAATGACCTTCCGTCCCCGCGGACCACTTGCCGAGTATCGAAAATCGAGCTGGGCCAGGGTTGCGCCGGATCCATCATCCGAGAATTCGAGCTTGTACAGGTTGTCGGAAGCCACGTTCTTGATCGCGTAGTGGACGCGATGTCGATCGGGGTCGTGGAGCACGGCGGTCCACGTGGTTTTCGCCCAGGCCTTGCCCGCGAGAAAGGGCGCCGACGAGTACTCGTCGAACACCGTGCCTTGCTCCACCCGTTCGTTGGGACAATGCACCAAATCGCATTTCCACCCGGGAATCCATTTGTACTCCTCGACCGGACAAGCCAGGGGGAACACCGAATCCACGGGTGCACCAATTCGCGTTTCGTAGTGGACCTGCACGGAGTCGGAGGCAGCCATTGCACACACCTGCACGCATCGTACCAGAAGTCTGCTTGATTGTTGGCGTGGAATCCAAATCGCGGGGACTCAGGCCAGGCTCACCGTCGTGGGACGCTAGCGACTTGACGCGCTTGTAGTGTCCATGATTCGGGTGCTTCGCGCGCTTGTGGTGCTTGTCATGCCCGCGACCTGGGTGCTCGGGATGCTTGTAGTGCCCGGCCAAAGTCCGCATGTGGTAGCCCCTTAGTCCTGATCGGTAGGCCTCCGGCTCCCCGCATCAGCTCGCTATCCACGGTGGTGTTCGGCACGGAGAAACGAATCTGGTCACCTCGGCGTGTCACTGAAACAGGTACACGCTTGACCTCGATCAAATTGCTGATGGCAAAGAAGTCCTTGAGGGGAGATATCTGAATCCGGCCTTAGCGGGCTGCCAATGCGGCGCCGAGATCGACTGGCTCCCACGACCGCGTGACGACCGTGAGATCGGCAGTGTCGGTGCAGACCGGGTCACAGAGTGGAGCGAGGGCGTCGAAGAAAGCGTTCGGGTCGACGACTGCTTCGGGCGGGAACACGCCGCACTTGGATCCGAGGATCGGGCGAACGACGCTGAGGCCAATCGCGAGTGGAACTCCCGTTGCGCCGCCCATGCCGACCGGGGGAGCGGAGCGAACGGTCGCGGCGACGGTCGCTGGCTGGCTCCGGCGCTGGCCTTTGGCGACTGCAAAGAGCGGGGGCAGTCTGTCTGCAGAGGTGTCGAGTACCTCAGAGACGTAGTCGGCGGGCGTCTTGACCGGCTTGCCGACGCCTTCGAGGCGTTCGACCCATCCCCCGGCTCTCTCGAGCGAAAGCGCACCTGCGTCGATCAAAACACGAAAGACCCGAGCAGCGATCCGACCACTCGGCGCCATCGTCATCAAGACGCGGGCGGTACGGAGCTTCGGAAAGGTTCGTGGAAACGTGACCGCTTCCGGGTGTCCCATGGTCCAGCCAGTGCGCGGACCGAGCCCGGGGTAGTCGAAGTCGACACGGCGTTGTGGTTTCGCTTCGGTGAAGGCGCCGTCCTCGAACACTCGAATGCGTCCGCTCAGCTGGTGGAGCGCGTGAACCGTGGCTGCGCAGGGCTTGTCGCCTCGCTGCTCGGGCATGGCCGCATCGAGGTCGAAACCAGCAATGACCTCGTCGACGTCGTCGAGCTCACGCATCGCGAGGCACGCCAGCATGTTTGAGATCCCCGGGCTCGCACCGACCCCGATGACGGCGGTCACGCCCGCAGAGCGCGCGTTGTCATCGAGTGCGAGCATCGCCTCGGTGGATTCCCAGTCATCGTTGATGTCTAGGTAGTGCACTCCGGCCGTGATCGCTGCTCGCAAGACAGGCGGTCCGAGGCGGAAAAACGGACCCACTGTATTGAGAACGGCCGTGGCTCCCGAGAACAACTTCGACATCGCCCGGTCGTTCTGGACGTCGACGGCCGAGCCGCTCGCTTTCGGGCCAAGGCGCGCTGCGATGTCGTCGGCGGCGCCCCCGTCGAGATCGCCGACCACCAGCTCCTCGACGAAGTCTAGCGCTGCCGCGGTCTGTGCCGCATACCGCCCCATGCCACCCGCTCCGAGAACGACCACCTTCACGAGGGGCAGGCGTAGCACACTTGGCGGTCAGCCTCTCCTCTAAGGGCTGATGCATGAGCTCTCGATGGAACGAGGCAAAAGAGCTAAGGTGAGGCGCGATGGGCTCGAGGTCGGATAGATCGGAATCCCATGCGGACGCGCAGGCGTCGATCGACGTGCATCACGTTTGCATTTGCGTCGACGGATCTCCCGTTTCCAGTTGGATCCTGCCCCACGGACTTGCGATGGCTCGCGCTTTTGGCGCGTCGCTCACGGTGTTGCGCGTGCTCGAGCCTCCGCGTCGCGAGGGCGCACAGACTTCGACGAATCCGTTGGAGTGGGAGATGCGGCGCACCAACGCTCGCCGTCATTTGGATGGCATCTCGGAGGAGCACGGAACCCCGGCGTTGCCCGTCGAGACAGAGCTCCTCGAGGGACGCGTAGACGAGGAGATCTGCGGGTGGGTGATGAGCCACCACGTCGACCTGACGATCTTGTGCAGTCACGGCGTGAGCGGATGGACCGATCAGGGGCTGGCGAGCACGGCCAAGAAGTTGATCGATCGCTTGTCTGGGCCGACGCTCCTGGTACCAGCGTGCGTCCTGCAGGAGCTGCCCAAGAAGGAAGTCACGTACGAGCGCATCCTCGTGCCTTTGGACGCGTCACCGCGCGCCGAAAGTGCCCTGACGCCGGCTACCCGTCTTGCTCGCAAGTACGGTTCGGAGCTCGTCCTGATCCACGTCGTCCCAGTGCCCGAGCTCACGGGGCCCGAGCCCCTCGACGTTGAAGAGCTGGAGCTCAAACGACGTTTGATCGACCGCAACACCCGAGTGGCCGAGAGTTATCTTGCGCGCCTCCGTGGCCGCGCGGTTGACCAGGGGCTGCGTGTGAGAACCGTCCTGGCCCATGACGACGTCCGATTCGAGCTCCTGCGGTGCAACGAGGAGGAACGCCCGAGCCTCATCGTGATCTCCGGGCACGGCCGGGGCGGGCGCACCGCGCTCCGCTTGGGAAGCGTTGCAAGCTTCCTCCTCGAGCACGCGGCCGCGCCAACCCTGATCGTTCGCGAGAGGGAAGACGCTCGGGAGTCCGAGCATCCATCCTTCCCAGGTTGAAACGAGACATCAAATGAGTATCGGCAACCAGCCAGTCTCCTAGCGAGTAGGCGCTCACCGCCCCAGCTTTGCCTTTGCGGCGCGCTTGGCACCTAGCACCACCGCGTCCTTGAGGTCCAAGGGAAGCGCCGCGCGAATGTTCCTCAGCGTGTCAGCGCGCAGCCGCCTCTTGGACAACGCGTGCGCGGCCGAATCAAGCTCCAAGAGCGCGGCGGCCTTCTCACGCGCTTCATCGAGCAACCGCTCGGCAGGCATCAACGCGTCGACAAAGCCAACTTGCAGCGCCTGCTCCGGCGAAAACTGTTCGGACAAGGTCACCGCACGCTCACGAGCCGCAGGGTTCAAGCGCAGTCGAAGCACTTCGCAAGCCACACGCGGCATCGGAAGGCCAATCGCCACTTCGTTGGCAACGTACGTGTACGGGCCTGGCACTCCAAAACGGTAGTCGCCGGACAACAACATGAACGCGCCCATCGCGTACGCATGACCGGGCGACGCGATGACCACGGGCGTCGGAAACGACAACAGGCGCGCGGTCAGCGCGTAACCCGCGCGCAACATCTTGACCGCCTGCACGCCGCCGGACTTCATCACCTTGAGATCAAAGCCCGCTGACAACACGCCCTCTCGTCCCGTGATCAC
>CALJYC010000274.1 GCA_937984275.1 uncultured bacterium
CGTCAGTCAGCTCGACACGCGTGAGAGCCGCACAGGCCTCCTTCAACGGAATCAACCGCTCCGCGATCACCTCCGCAGTCATCTGGTCCCCGTAGAGGCCATTCTCAATCGAGAACGCGCCGCTCGCGGTCCGCCGCAGCACCTTCACGTAGCCCAGCGTCCCGAGCGCCCGAGCGAGGTCCCGCGCGAGCGACCGGACGTAGAAGCCCTTGCCGCAATGAAGGCTCAGCCCAAGGGCGTCCTCGGTGACCTCGTCCACCGTCGCTTCGTAGAGAACCACCTCGCGCACCGGGGCCTCGACCTCTTCACCACGCCGCATTCGTCGGTGAAGCGGTGTTCCGTCCACCTTGATCGCGCTCATCTTGGGCGCCTCTTGCGGACGCCGCCCGATGAACGGCTGAAGGGCTTGCTCGACCATCGCCGCATCGAGCGGTGGCACGTCCGCAGTTTGGGTAACCTTGCCGTCTGCGTCCAGAGAATCGGTCTCCGCACCCAACGCGATCGTGACCTCGTACCGCTTGTCGTCGGACTGAAGGTGCGAAACGAGCTTGGTGCCTTCCCCGATCGCGACGACCAACACCCCGGTAGCCAGCGGGTCCAACGTCCCCGCATGTCCGACCGATCTCTGGCGCAACGCCTTCCGGACGCGCTGCACGACATCGTGCGACGTGCACCCCGCCGGCTTGTCGACGATCAGAATGCCGTTCATCCGAGGTACTTGGCGAGCTCGGTCCGCAACAGCTCGTCCGCCTCGTCAATCGTGATGTTGAGCTGGGTCGCTGCCGCGGCGCGGTGCCCGCCTCCATTGAGCGCCGCAGCGATCACGGAGACGTCCGCGTTGCCGCGCGAGCGGAGACTGATCTTGGTTTCGAGGTGATTGCCCCCGGCGCCACGCACGCGCCACTCCCAAAGGAGCGCCCCGATCTCGGCGCCTTCGACCCGGCGCGCATAGTTGACCATGCCCTCGACCATGTCGTCGTCAGCGTCACAGATCTCGAGCATCTCGCGGGTCACCCGCATAATCGCGACGCGGCCGTCGAACGCCATCTCGAGCGTCGCAATGATCGCCGAAAGCAGCCGGAGCCGCGCTGGCTCCCAGCGCTCGAACAACTGATAGGCCACATGCCAAGGGTCGGCCCCCGCCTCGACGAGCCGCGCACCCAAGCGCAAGGTTGCCGGCCGGGTGGTGGCGTAGCGGAACCCGCCCGTGTCCGACACGATCGCCGCGTACAACGGCGTAGCGGAGCCCTCGGGAAGCGAGTCCAGTCCGAGCTCGTCGATCAGCCGCACCACCACCTCTCCGGTCGCCGCCGCGTCGGTGTCTCGGTAGACGACGTCGCCCACATCATCGTGCGCGTGATGGTGATCGATGATCACCACGGGGCCGGTGACTTCGGAGCGGGGGAACCCTGGTGGCAAGAGCGCCTTGGCGGCGATGTCCATCACCCACGTCGCGTCGTACCGCACACCGTCCGGGATCTGTGCGAGACCTTGCTCCCCATCCATCAAGAAGAGGAGCGAATCCGGAATCTCTTCGGGCATGAACAGCGTCGCGTCCTTGCCGATCGCGCGAAGGGTTTTGATTAGCCCTAGCGCGGAGCCGAGCGAATCCGCATCCGGGCGCCGGTGACAGGCCACCAAGAAGCGCTCCCCGTTTCGGGCGAGCTCGAGCACCTGTTCGATCACTTAGACCCCTCCGTTCCGTCGTCCGGATCCTCGCGAATCTCTTCTAGGATGGACTCGATGCGGAGCGCCGAGTCCACCACTTCGTCCCAGTAGAACTCCAGCTTCGGTACATGTCGAAGCTGCAGCCGTTGCCCAATCTCACGGCGAAGGAAGCCAGTCGCACGACCGAGCGCCTCGACCACGGCATCCTGACGGTCCGAGCCGATCTCTTCGAGCACGCGCACGTACACCCTGGCTATACTCAGGTCGTCGGTCATTCGCACAGCGGAGACGACCACATCTTTGGCGGCCGGGTCGCGCACGCTTCCACGAAGCATCAGCTCCATCAGCTCACTCCGGATGCGCTCGGAGACACGGTCTGCCCTTCGAAATCCCTTTTGTACCATTGCTCAGCCCGCCCAATCCCCGAGCTCGCCGAAAGAAACCAACTCCGTCGAGCGGTCCAGGACGACTGCGTCCGCTGAACCTTCGACGAACGACGCGATCGAATCGAGCATCGAGTTCGCGTGACGGCGGTCGCCCGACACGACAGCAAAACCCAGCGTGGCTTGCCGATGCGCGTCTTGCTGTCCGACCTCCGCCACCGACACGTTGAAACGATTCGCGGTCCTATCCAGCACTTTGCGTACGATCGACCGTTTGGCCTTCAGCGAGGTCACCCCCGGCAACGAAAGCGAAATCTGGCAAACGCCAACGACCATGTTCAGACCTCTCGGCGCTCAGCTCACTCGAGTGTCGCCTCGACCTGCTTCTCTTCGTAGCACTCGATGATGTCCTGCTCTTTGACGTCGTTGAAGCCCTGAAGCCCGATGCCACACTCCATGCCAGCCTGGACCTCTTTGGTGTCTTCTTTGAAGCGTCGGAGCGAGCCCATTGGGCCCTCCCAAACGACCACGCCGTCGCGCACGAGACGTGCCTGCGCCCCACGGTTGATCTTGCCTTCGAGGACCATGCAACCCGCGATGGTGCCGATCTTCGGAATGCCGAACGTCTGCCGAACCTCGGCCTTGCCGAGATCCTCTTGGACGATCTTCGGCGCGAGGAGACCCTTCATCGCGGCCTTCACCTCGTCGATCGCCTCGTAAATGACGCTGTAGGTTCGAATCTCGACGGCCTCTTTCTTGGCCGTCGACGAGGCCTTGCCCTGCGGCCGCACGTTGAAGCCGAGAACGATGGCCTGCGATGCGCTGGCGAGCATGACGTCGTTCTCTGTGATGCCGCCGACCCCGGTATGAATGACGTTGACCTTGACCTTCTCTGTCGCCAGGTCGGTGAGTGAGCTCTGGAGCGCTTCCACCGAGCCCTGCACGTCGGCCTTGACCACGAGCCGAAGCTCCCGGACGTCGCCGCTCTGCATGAGGGCTTGGAATTGATCGAGACCCCGCAAGCCGCCGGTGGGCGCCGCGCTCGTCGTGCCAGGCTTCTTCCGCGCCCCGGCCACCTGCTGGGCCTTGCGCTGGTCGGTCACCTCGTAGAACAGGTCACCGGCTGCCGGCAGCTCCGCCAAACCGAGCACTTCGACCGGCGTTGCCGGGCCTGCACTCGGGAGCTGGTTGCCGCGGTCGTCGGTCATCGCGCGAACGCGGCCCCAGGAACCACCGGCCACCACGTAGTCACCGGCATCCAAAGAACCGTCTCTAATCAAGACGTTAGCGACCGGACCTCGTCCTCGGTCCAGATATGCTTCGAGCACGACACCCTCGGCGGGGATCGCTGCGTTCGCCGTGAGCTCGAGAAGCTCTGCCTGAAGCAGCACGTTCTCGAGAAGGGCGTCAACGCCCTCGCCCGTGATCGCCGAGCAGGGGATGAAGATCGTCTCCCCGCCCCAATCCTCCGGCTGGAGACCCAAGGCGGCGAGCTCGTTCTTCACCGTGTCGGGATTGGCCTCGGGCTTGTCGATCTTGTTGACCGCCACGACGATGGGCACCTTGGCCGCCTGCGCGTGAGCCACGGCCTCTTTGGTTTGAGGCATGACTCCGTCATCGGCGGCCACCACCAAGATGACGATGTCGGTCGCCTGAGCACCTCGGGCGCGCATGGCGGTGAATGCCTCGTGGCCAGGCGTGTCGAGGAAGACGACCGTTCCCCGGCTGGTGTCGACGCGGTACGCGCCGATGTGCTGGGTGATGCCGCCCGCTTCGCCCGCAACGACGTCGGCCTCGCGAATCTTGTCGAGCAACGAGGTCTTGCCGTGGTCGACGTGACCCATGACCGTGACGACTGGAGGGCGATGCTGCCGGTCACCCGCCTTGTCTTCGAACTCGCCGCGCGCGTCGCCGACGATTTCGTCCTCGCTCCGCGCAACGTTCTCGACCTCGTAATTGAACTCGCCCGCCAACACAGCAGCGGTATCCGCATCGAGCGTGCTGTTGATGTGGACACCCGACACGCCGAGCTCCATCAGCTTCATCAAAACGTCGGTCGCCTTGAGGCTCATCCGCTGCGCCAGCGTCTGAAGCTGAACATTGTCGTCGATGCGAATCACGCGCTTCTGCGCGCTCGGCACTGTAATCTCTGTCTGCTTGGGCTTCTTGCCCGGCTGCAAACGCTTCTTGCCGGGGCGCCCCTGAGGGCGGCCGGTCGGACCGATCGACGAGCGGCCTCTGATCTCGCGGCGACGTGGCGCATGCTGCTCTCGCTGCGCGGCGTGCTCTGCGACGATGCGACGTCGCGCACCTTCGGAAAGCGGCGTCGCGCTGGGCGCCTTGGCCTTGCCGCGGCGCATGACGCCTGGCGGCAACGCATCATGAGCGAAGCGATCCTGCTCCTCCCCCTCTGCAGACGGCTCGGCTGCTGGAGCCGGTTCCGCGGCACGTGGTTCCGGTGCTGGCTCCGGTGCTGCAGCGACGGGCCGCGGTGCGGGGGGTTCCACCTCTACTGGCACTTCGACTGGCGCCGGCTCGGGCTCGACCACGGGTTCCCGGGCTGGCTCGGGTACGGCTGACACAGGCTCTGGGGCCGGCGCTTCGACTGGCGGGGCCGCCGGCGCGTCCGCTGCGACGGGCTCTGCCTCCTCGGCCTTCTTGCGTCGCTTGCGGCGAACGACCGTTGGCCGAATTCGTTCTTCGACCATCGCCTCGCCGCGGTCCTTGCCAAGCGATCGCTTGATGCGGTCCACTTCGACCGGATCGAGGACGCTCATGTGATTGCGCACCTGGATGCCTAGGGTCGCGATCCGCTGGATCAGGTCGCGGTTCTCGACCCCCAACTCTCGGGCAACCTCGTAGACTCGAACCTTACTCATCCATCCTCCGATAGGGCCTCGATGTGCGACAGGCAATCCAGAATCGCACGGGCGATGCCCCGATCCATGACTAGGAGGACACCGAGCTCCGAACGACTGAATGCGTCCCCCAAGCTGGCCTTTGTCCCCCAAGTGGCTGTCGCGCAACCATGCGCCGTTGCAGCGTGTGCGAGCTCATCCCCGCGACCACGCGAATCCTTTGCGCGGATCAGCAAATCCCCTTTGTTTGCCTTCAGGGCGGCGCGTACGGCGTCTCCCCCGAGTGCCAGGGCACGCGTGCGCTGGGCAGAGCTCAGCAGGCCCAAGGCGCGCTGTTCGAACTGCTGCACGATCATCCGTTCGATGCTTTCGGGCTCGAGCTGAGTCAAGCCACGAAGGGCGCGCGCCAACCCGCCGCGGAGCGCAGCCGAGCGGATGCATGCCCTTTTCGGATGAACGGACACGCCTCGGCCACCGAGTCGCCGGCCGAGGTCCACGGCCACGAATGGCGCGCTGTCCCCGACCACCAAGCGCACGAGCTCGCCGCGCTCGGTGCGGCTACCGCAACCAACGCACATCCGCCGTGAAGGCTTGTCTCGTTCGGTCTTGCCCATGACGCCCAGCATCAACGGTTACTCCTGCTTGGTCTCCCCGGAGGTCGCAGACTCGCTCTCGTCCTCGCTCCCTGTCTCAGTCGCGGTCGCTGCCTGTGCTTCGGCCGCAGCGGCGGCTTCTGCTTCTGCCGCCGCAGCTGCCTCTGCTTCGGCCGCTGCCACTGCCGCTGCTTCGGCCTCCAGCCGCGCCGCCTCCGCCTGCGCCGCTGCGATGCTCTCTTGCATCTTGGCGTCGACTGGCGGCCACTCGGTCTCGATGAACTCTGCGACGGCGGCCTTGAGGGCCTGTGCCTTGGACGCGCCGAGCCCCGATTTGATCGCGAGGCGATCGGTGTCCTCTTCGGCGGTAATCGCGTCCACAGACGCGTAGCCGTTTTGCTCGAGATGATCCGCGATGCGCGCGTTGACTCCACGTACGAGGAGAAGCTTGTCGCGCTCTGCGGGCGCCTCGGTCCGATCGACCATCGCGGCCAACTGTTCCTTACGAAGCTCCTCCATCGCCGTGGCCGCGTCGTCGCGCAGCTTCGCCACATCGTCAGCCGAGATGCCGGGCACTGACGCAAGCTCGCCTTCGCTCGCATCCACGACCTCGTCCAGGCTTCGGAAGCCCATGCGGTAGAGCGACCGAGAAAGCTCTTCGTTAGTGCTCAGGCGCGACAGCGCGGCCATCGCCTCTTCCTCGATTTGCTGGAAGCGGGACTCGCTGACGATGTCGAGGCGCCAACCGCTGAGCTGCGAGGCGAGCCGCACGTTCTGGCCGCGCCGGCCAATCGCCAGCGACAGCTTTGCATCCGGCACTACGAGCTCCATGTTGGAGTTGCCTTCGTCGATGACGACGCGCACGACCTCCGCCGGGGCGATGGCATTGCAAACGAAGCGGGCCGGGTCACGATCCCACGGCACGATGTCGATCTTTTCGCCTCGAAGTTCCTGAACCACGGCCTGCACGCGCGAGCCTTTCATGCCCACGCATGCACCCACGGGATCGACATCGGAGTCACGGCTGCTCACCGCGATCTTCGAACGCGCACCGGGTTCGCGCGCCGCGGCCACGATTCGCACGATGCCTTCATAGATCTCCGGAACCTCCATTTCGAAGAGCTTCACGAGAATCCCGACATCGGTGCGGGAGAGAATAATTTGCGGCCCGCGCGCCTCGCGGTCGATATCCTTCAAAAGGGCCACGATACGGTCGCCGGGGCGGTAGCTCTCACGGGGGGTCTGCTCTCGCGGGGGCAAGACAGCTTCCACGCCGCGTCCGAGGTCGACGATGATATTCGAGCCGCGCTCGAAACGCCGTACGACGCCGGTGATGATTTCCCCCTGACGGCTCTTGTACTCGGCGTAGACCCGCTCACGCTCGGCATCACGGACGCGCTGAATGATCACCTGCTTAGCGGTCTGCGCTGCGATGCGCCCAAAGCGGCTGCGGCTCTGGTCGAGGCCGAGCAGCTCACCGAACTGCTTGTCCTGCTCGCGAGCCTTCTCGCGGTCCTCGGGCAGGTAGAAGATCTGGAATCCGAGCTCTTCGCCGATCTCTGCTTCGAGCCCGTGCGTTTCGGCTTCTTCGATCGTGATCTCCTGCTCGCTGTTTTCCACCGCTTGTACGACGGTCATGTACTGAAAGAGATCAACCGCCCCAGTCTCGTTGTTGAACCTCGCTTCGAGCTCGCGATCAGGACCAAAGGTCTTCTTCGCTGCCGTCAGAATCGCCTGCTCGGTAGCCTCCACCAGAATCTTGGCATCGATGCCCTTCTCCTGGCTGACCTGTTCAATCACGTTCTGAAGGGAGAGCGCGCTTTGCTGCATAGCCATCTACCCACCTAGTTCGAGAATCGGTACACGAGGTTCGCTTGCGCGATGTCCGCGTGTGGAATCAAAAGGACCTTGCCGTCTTGGTCGAGCTCAATGCTCTGATCGACGACCCTGAGCAGCTTCCCGCGGAAGTGGCGCTGCCGTTCAATTGGCGTTTGTGTTCGCACTTTGACCTCGCGACCGGAGAACCGTTCGAAGTCCGCGAGCTTCACCAGAGGCCGCTCGAGCCCCGGAGAGCTCACCTCGAGGCGAAAAGCCGCGGAAGGAAGGACGTCATCATGGACGTCCAAGGCGGTCGATACGTCCCGACTGACCCCGGTGCAATCCTCCAGCGACACCCCGCTGCCCACCTCCACGCCTGGGACCTCCCTGTCGATGATGACCCGAATGACCATCCCCGCCGGCTCCCGCAGACAGCGCACGTCGACCAGCTCCACGCCGTGAGCACGGCAAATCGGGTCGATTAATGGCTCCAGCGCGTGGACGAGCTGTTCAGTAGCGTGGGTCAATTTCTGTTCGAGGTCCCAAAACGAAAAATGGGCGGGCCGTGGCGGCCCACCCAGTGAGGTAAACCAAATTTTCAGGCAGCCACGTACCACAGGGCCCCAACCCCCGCAAGCAAACCGAGGGTCTGGTGCTTTGCGTCGTTGACAGCAAGAAAGCACTCTTGGTATGCCCCGCCAGTACCCCCGCCGCTTCCGCGCGGGAGCAGGAGGAAAGCATGATGCGTTCGTTGAACATCGGGCACTGGGTTGCCCTTGTAAGCATGGCTGCCCTGGTGGCCAGTTGTGGGTCGACCCGTGAGACCGCTTGGGACACGACCTCTCAGAACCCGTACGATCTCGATGACGCCGCCCGGGCACGCGTTGCGGAGCTCATGGCCACCGCCGAGGCGGCGTGGGCGAACCGCGGAGACCAAGCACAGGCCAAAGCCGCTGTCGATGCATGGACCATGGCAGCCGAGATCGATCCCAAGAACGTGGAGGCGCTCAGCGAGCTCACCCACGCGATCTACTTCTACTCGGACTGTCACCTTCGCTTCGACGAGGAGAACCCGGAGGCCTACAAGAACTCCCACGAACAGGGAACCCGGGCTGGCGAGCGCGCGCTGTCGGCGATGTCGCCCGCCTTTGCCGAGAAGATGGCAAGCGGTGAGCGCATCGAGGATGCGCTCAGCGTTCTCAATGCGTCCGCGGTGCCGGCCCTCTACTGGCGGGCCTCGAACCTCGGCCGCTGGGCCACTCTCGAGAGCTTTGCGACTCTGCTCTCCTACAAGGACGAGATCCGGGAAGTCATGGATTTCTGCCTCGACCAGAACCCGCGCTACTTTTACCAGGGTCCCGACCGCTACTTCGGCGTGTTCTACGCCAAGGCACCGGGCTTCGCCGGCGGCGACATGAAAAAGTCGGCCGCGCACTTCAACGTCGCGATCGACGCACACCCCAATTATTACGGCACGCGCATCTTGATGGCCGAAGAATGGGCGATCAAAGAGGACAACCGCCCGCTCTTCGAGGAGCTGGTCAACTACGTCCTCAACGGCGACCCCAACGCGATCCCCGAGCTCGTCCCGGAAAGCCTGTGCGAGCAGCGCAAGGCTGCGAAGTTGATGGCTGAGATCGACGACACGTTCTGATCTGAATAGGCTCGATCACCATTTCGTCCACTGGGTCAGCCCGCCCCCCCCGTCCGAGGAGAATCTAATGCGTAAGTCCATTGTCTGTGTTGTGGCGTTTCTCGCCCTTTCCTTCGTGTTTGCCGCACCAGCCCCGGCAGCGGACCCGGAGTACGTGTTGGAGTTGGGAACGGTCGTCCCCGCGGGCAGCCCTTGGGCGTTGCAGCTCAAGCGTCTCAAGAAGTACGTCGAAGAAGAAACCGGCGGCCGTGTGAAGGTGAAACTGCGTCTCGGTGGCTCGAATGAGCGATCGTTGGCGCGGCGCACTCAGATGGGAAGCAAGCAAGGCTTTGCCGGCTCAGTCGGCGGGTTGAGCTCGATCGTCCGCGAGGTGAACGTCCTCGAGGCGCCCTATGTGTTCGACACCGTCCAGGATGCCGACAAGGCCCTCGACGACCCCGAGGTCTTGAAACAGGTCCGCGCCATCCTCGAAAAGCAGAAGCTCGTCTTTGCGCTTTGGGGGGAGAACGGGTTCCGCTCGTATTTCAGTCGTCGGCCCATTCGAGCCCCGGACGACATGAAGGGTATTCGCTATCGGTCGCAGGAGGCCGTCGCCCACGTCGAGGCGTACAAAGCAATTGGTGCGAGCCCGGTCACGATTGACGTAGCGAACACGATGACCAGTCTGCAAACCGGCGTCGTAGATGGCTTCGACAACACACCGCTCTTCGCAATGGCGACCACCTGGTATCAGGGCCTCGCCGACGACGAGCGCAACTTGATCCTCTCGAAGCACTCTTATCAGCCCGGCATCGTCGTCTACTCGAAGAAGTGGTTCGACACGCTGCCCGCAGACATTCAGAAGGTTCTCCTGGGTGTCCCCTACGACCTCACGACGTGGGGCCGCGAACAGGTCCGCAAGATGGAGCCTGTGCTCCTGAAGAACCTCGTTCGCTACGGCTACGATATCCACGACCCAAGCCCCGCCGAGCTCCAGAAGTTCAAGGACAAGGAAAAGGGCGTGCCAGAGGCAATTGCGAAGCAGGTCGGGCCCGCGGGTCAGAAGCTGCTCAAGGCGGTCAAGGCAGCGCTGGCGAAGTAACCCCGTGCACCCACACCCAAGTCCCCGGATTCTCATCCGTCGCCGACCCCCCATGCCAGCTCTCCGGTAAGTCCGGACCCGCCCAGTTATAGAGCCACTTGGCGTCGTGCGGCGCGAGGTTGATGCAGCCGTGGCTTCGTGGGCGGCCAAAGCGGTCATGCCAGAAGGCCGAGTGGAACGCGTACGCCCCCCTGAAGTACATCACGTAGGGAACGTCCTCGAGGGAGTACGGCGGCTCGCCTGGCTCGTCGTTGTCCATCGTCGACGTCAGGTGCTTTCCTCGAATGCGGTGCAGGCCCTTTGGCGTGCGGTAGTTCAGCTCGGGACTCGGGGTCTTGGTCCGCCCCGTCGAGACGAGGGTCACGTAGCGTGGCTGCTTCCATTCGTAGGCCACTAGAACCTGGTGCGTGAGGTCGACGTCGATCCAGCGCTCGCCCTCCCCGACCTCCGCCGGCGGCGCCGTCGGCTGAATCACCAACACATCGGCCTCGCGAATGAGTCTGCCTTCGCCCGCGGCCAGATACACGCTCTCACCGATACGCCGACGTGAGTGCACCGCAACCCAGGAGCGCTGTTGGAGGCGCTCACGGGTCACCCGGAGCTTATCTCGGTCACTCAAACGATAGACCGGCGTCTCCTCGCCTCGGGTCACCGCCACCGGCAGGTCCCAGCGCTGACCGTCGAGCACCTGACCTTGGAACGCGCTCCACTCTTTTTGCCGTATGCGGCTGGCCGGGACGAAGCCGTTTTGCTGTGTGCGCCAGTAGGTTTCATCGTCCTTTTCGAAGGTGCGATCCAAGCTGACGTAGAAGCCCGGCCGAAGGACTCGCAGCACGAGCGGGTTGTCGATCTCGGTGGGTTGCTCTGGTTGCTCGGGCGCCAGCGGTTCGACGCCGGCATCCCGAACCTCCTCAGGAATCACGTAGATTTCGTCGGCATTCGGCAACCGCTTGTAGAGAGGAGTCTTCTGTCGAACCGTCGCGTAGCCGTAGGGCATCACCGCCTTGCGGTCCGGTTGACGCGCGCGCAGCTCCGGCAGGCGTTCGCCTGAGAAGACGAGGATGTCGCGCCCGTGACAGGCGTATCCGCCGGTGTCTAGCTCGTACCAACCACCCTCACAGCCTTCGTACCCAACGGGCTCAGTCGTAGTGGAGTGAAGAAGGGTGCCCGCTCGCAAATAGCCGAGACGCGCGCCTTCTAAGCTTGGCGCATCCCGTATCGGCGTGACGAAGCGCTTCGCGAAGACTCGCTGCGGCGGGCCGAGATCGCGCAGCTCCGCAGGGGGCTCGAGGTCGAGCGAGGAGAGCGTCTCCTCAAGGCTGCACCCCGCGGATACCACCGCAAATGACAGAACGGCGACCGTGCCATAAAGCACGCCCCATGACTCCAACAAAGCTCGTCGTGTGCGCCGCACAGCCGTGGTCTGCTACGAAGTGTCATTAGGATGCGCACGGGTCAACACCTCGAAGCGTTTTCCACGACGTTCGGACTCGTGGCATCCGTAGCGGTGCACCTGACGGCGTTCGCGTACATCGCAAGCGTGACGGCAGACTTCGATTTTGACTTCGAGCTGACGCTACCCGCCGAGGTCGAGTTCGGTCTGACAGGCGAGATGGCGATGGCGGCAGCACCATCACCACCGCGAGCCACCGGCGCCCCCGATCCGAGGTGGACACGGGCCACGGACGAGGAGACCGGGGAGGACCTCCTAGACGCCGGAGTCCCACTCGATGCTGACACTCACACCGACGCTGTCGCTGACGCTGACACCGACTCTGGCACTGACACGGTCGCTGACACTGGCACTAGCACCGACGCTGACACTGTCGCTGACGCTGACGCGGACTCTGTCCCGGACCCGGCCCCCGTCGCCCCCCCAACCCTCTACGGCCCCTCTCGCATCCCCCCTGGCGCGCAACTGGCTCTCCGTGTCGATATGAAGCGTGTCCGCGAATCCCCGCTGGGCCCCGATGTCACCAGCTTCTTGCGCGGGGTTCCCGACTGGCAGCTCCTTCTCGAAGGATCCGGCATCGACCCCGTGGAGGACCTCGACCGGCTGCTGGTCGCGACGCCCAATTTGCAGCGCTCCAAGCTCGTACTCGCTGGAAGGCATCGACGCGATGAGAGCTTTGCGAAGCGGAGCGTCAAGATGCTTGCGCGCTCACGAGGCAAAGGCGTGCGTTGGCAACGGCGGTACGGAGTATCCACTGCGCCATGGCACAACCTCGATCGGACACCGCGAACGATCGCGCTCCTGAGCGCACACCACTTCAGCATCACGCGCCGTCAGGATCTCGAACGCGTCCTCGCGATGATGAAGGCCCGTGAGCTTCGCGACGCCGAGGATGAAGGACTCGTCGCGGCGCGCGGTCCCGCTGCGTTGTTATCGATGGGACCGGATGAAGCGATTTCACTCGAGGTCGAAGGCGTGCACCGCTTCATCATCGGGAGCGTCAAACACGTGCCACTGCGGATGCGTGTAGCGGTACGCGAGACCGGCGCGGACGAAGCGACCGTTAGCGTCCTGGCCACGTACGCCTCGGCGACCGTCGCACGCGAGGCATCGGTCTACTGGAAGAAGGTCGCGCAGTTCTATTCGGAGCAGCTCATCATGACGCTCTCGGGCTTCGGCAAGACTCTTCGGCGAATGGAGCTCACTCCCGAACAGGATCGCGTCCAGGTGTCCTTCACGCTCAACGCCGATCAGATTCGCTTCATCCTAAGTTATGCCGAGGGGCGGCTACGCGGCGCGGGTCCGAGCACAAGGACAGCTCCAGCAAAAAAGGGGCCCTGAGGGCCCCTTTTTCTCGATTCGCGTTGTCTCAATGACTCAGAGGACGAGGTCCTTGAGCT
>CALJYC010000275.1 GCA_937984275.1 uncultured bacterium
TCGCGCTGGTCGACCCGAGCGGACCCGTGCGTGCGCTCGCGTTCAAGATCATGGAAGACCGTTTTGGTGCGCTGACCTTCACGCGCATCTACTCGGGCACGATCAACAAGGGCGACACCCTGGTTAACACCTTTACCGGCAAGAACGAGCGCATCGGCCGCATGGTCGAGATGCACGCCGACGACCGAACCATCGTCGATTCGGCGCAAGCCGGTGACATCGTGGCCATGGTTGGCCTCAAGGACGTGCGCACCGGTCACACGCTCGCCGACCAGAAGAACCCGGCCACCTTGGAGCCGATGGTCTTCCCCGACCCAGTGATTTCGCTTGCGATCAGCACAAAAGACAAGGCCATGAGCGAGAAGCTCGGCACTGCTCTTGGCAAGATGGTTGCCGAGGACCCGTCCTTCCACGTCGAGGTCGACCAGGAGTCCGGCGAGACGATCCTCAAGGGGATGGGCGAGCTCCACCTCGACATCAAGGTCGACATTCTGCGCCGTAGCCACGGCGTTGCGGTCGACGTCGGCGCGCCGCAGGTCGCCTACCGCGAGACGGTGACGCAGGCGATGGAGGACACCTACACGCACAAGAAGCAGACCGGTGGTTCTGGTCAGTTCGCAAAGATCGAATACACCATCGAGCCCACCGAGCCTGGCGAAGGGTTCGTGTTCGAGTCCAAGATCGTCGGCGGCAAGATCCCGAAGGAATTCATTCCCGCCGTCGAGAAGGGCTTCAAGGTCATGAAGGAGGAGGGGCCTCTGTGTGGATTCCCTCTGCTCGACTTCAAGGTCACGCTGCAGGATGGCGGGTTCCACGCGGTCGATTCGTCGCAGATGGCGTTCGAGACGGCCGCAAGGGCAGCCTTCCGCCAGAGCATGCCCAAGGCCGGGCCACAGCTCCTCGAGCCGATCATGAAGGTCGATGTCTTCGTGCCGGACGCCAACGTGGGCGATGTCATCGGCGACCTCAATCGTCGCCGCGGCATGGTGAACTCGCAGGAAAAGGGTCACACCAACGTCCGCATCAAAGCGGACGTCCCCCTCAGCGAGATGTTCGGCTACATTGGCGACCTTCGCTCCGCCACGTCGGGCCGCGGCCAGTTCTCGATGGAGTTCAGCAACTACGCGCCCGTGCCGCGGAACATTCTCGAGAAGGTCCAGGCAGAGGTCGCCGAACGCAAGGCGGCCAAGAAGAAGTAAGCCGGAAACTCGGAGACGTCTAGTCTGCGAGCTCTCGCTTCATCACCTTGCCGGTTGCGTTGCGCGGCAGCGCATCGATGAACACCACATCTCGAGGCACCTTGTGGCCGGCGAGGTTGTGCTTCACGTGCGCCTTCACGTCGTCCTCGCTGAGGCTGGCACCAGGCTTGAGGACGACGAATGCCTTGAGCCTTTGACCCCATTCCGGGTCGCTCACGCCGAGTACGGCCACTTCTTCGATCTGGTCGCGACCGGCGATCAGGTCCTCCACTTCGCGCGGGAATACGTTTTCGCCGCCGGAGACGATCATGTCGTCATCCCGGCCGTCGACGAAGAGCCGTCCCGCCTCGTCGAAGTGCCCGACGTCCCCGCTGCTTACCATCGAGCCGAGGCGCTCCTTGTCGTCACCGCTGGTGTAGCCCTCGAACGAAATCGCATTGGCGACGAAGATTCGGCCCGTCTGCCCGGTGGGAAGTGGCTCACCCTGGTTGTCGAGTATCTTCACGGTTGCCCCAAGTGGGGGCTTGCCCGCGGTCCCAGGTGCGGCCCGCATGTCTTCCGGTGCGGCGACCGACGCCATGGCGACTTCCGTGGAGCCATAGAAATTGTAGAGGTTGTCCCCGAACGTATCCATCCACTCGGTGGAGACGTGAGCGGGTAGCGCAGAGCCGCTGCTGGCAGTAACTCGAAGTGAGCCGAGGTCGTACTTGCGCTTCACATCGTCCGGCAACGCAAGAATTCGCTGCATCATGATCGGAACGACCGCGAGTGAGGTGCATCGGTGTTCAGCGACGGCGCGCAACGTCGCTTCGGGATCGAAGCGCCGAGTCAGCACGTACGTCGAGCCGAGGATGAGCCCCAATTGAAACTGCCCGAGGCCCCACGAGTGAAAGAGCGGAGCCGCGATCATCGTTCGCTCACCGGTTCGGAGCGGGATTGCGGACAGCATCGACGCGATCGGAAGCATGCCTTTGGGAGAACCGCGCTTGGCGCCTTTCGGCGTGCCGGTGGTGCCCGAGGTCAGCATCGTGAAGCGCGACTCGATGCTCGGCGGCTCGACATTGTCGTCGGCATGGTCAGCCATTAGATCTTCGACGCTTGGATCATCGCCAGAGCCGTAGACGACGAACCGCGGCATTCCTCGAAGGCCCTCGAGAAGATTCGTGAACTCTTCGTCGTAGAGCAGGGCGCTGATCTTCTCGCGCTGGCCCACCTCGGTGAGTTGCGGCGCCGCGAACATCGTGTTCAACAGGACGGTGTTGGCGCCCACCTTACAGCAAGCCACGATGGTTTCGATGAATCGCCGATGATTGCGGCACATCACTCCGACCACGTCGCCGGGCGACACCCCCGCCTCCCGCAACCCGCGCGCCAACGCATTCGAGCGGCGATTCACCTCGTCGAACGTGGCCGAGCCGTCATCGTCGATGACAGCCGCCGTATCGGGCTCACGAATCGCCATCGCGATGAATCCCATCGCCGGCGATCGCCCCCAACCCTTTGCCACCCTGACGATGCGTATCGTCTTATCGGGCCGAATCGGCTTGAGCACACCCGCCCGATACAGCACTCGAGCCACCTCAATCTTTTCAGCGAAATTTCCCACGCCGGGGAGACTAGCTCTTGATCGTCTCCCTGTCAGCAGTGGCGCCGAGGGTGTCATTTTGGGAACGGGGCGCGTACTCTCCTCTCGCTGGCGTTATCGAGTGCGTTAGCCTACGTGTACAGCGGACATGAAAGGGACTCAGACCACGGTTGACGAGAAGCTGGAAATACCCCGGCTCGATTCGTCTCGCGGGCGCGCGACTGCGATCATAGCGGTTGTTCTCGTCGTGGCCGCGGCGATCACCGCGTACTTCCTGATGCGCGACACGGCGGAAAACCCATACCGGGTCGCGCGGGTCTCCCGGACATCGATCGTCAAGGAAATTCGGGTGACAGGGCATCTGGAGCTCACCGATGAAGTTGAAGTTCCGGCACCGATCGAAGGGCAGCTCGTCGAGGTGTTGGTGCAGCCGGGAGACAGCGTCGAAGCGGGCCGACTTCTGGCGCGGCTCGATAAGGGTTCCACCGAGATCGCGTTTCATGTGGCTCAGGCGGAGCTCGAAGTGGCCCGCGCGCGGGTCTCCGAAGCGGAGGCCGCCGCCCAACGAACGACCGAGGCGCTCCGGCGCACCGAGCGGCTCGAAAAGAAGAACCTTGCCAGCAAAAGCACGCTCGAGACTGCGCGCTCCGAAAGGACCAAAGCGCGCGCCGCCGTTCAGGCCGCACGCGCGGAGCGCTCCGCTGCCCAGAGGCGCATGTCTGTGCGGGCCCATGAGCGCGAGCGAACCGAAATCGTTGCTCCTCGTGCCGGGCTCGTTCTCGAAGTGCCGGCGCACACGGGGATGATCGTCGGCCCTCAGAATCGCTTGTTCCGCATCGGCGCGCCCGTGGACCACATGTACGTCGCGGCGCCCATCGGCGAAGCCGACATCGGCGAGGCGACGGTTGGCTTGGAGGCCGAGTTCGAGGTGCCCACCTATCCGGGCACGGTCTTCGAAGCGACCCTGAAGCACATCAGCCCCAACCCGCGTACCAAGTACGGCGCGGTGTTCTACGACGTCAAGCTCGCGACGGACAACCCAGAGCACCTGCTGCTTCCGGGCATGACTGCGCAAGTTCGGCTCAAGGTCGCAGAGGTCGATGACGTGTTGGCCGTGCGTGAAGCGACGCTTCGGTTCACGCCCGACGGTGCGCCGGCCGCTCCGGCGCGCAGCAGGGTCTGGCGCGTCCGAGGGACAGAGCTCGAGGAAATAGAAGTGGAGGCGGGTCTATCCGACGGTGCGATGACCGAAGTGCGGGTCACTGATCCTGAGAGCCTCAGCGTTGACGATGCAATCGCGATAGGCTTGGCGCTGGAAGGTGAAATCGATGTCGCGGCTCCATCTCTGTCGCTGAGAGGTCATCGATGAGCGGCTCCTCGATTGTAGAGGCCCATGGCATTCGCAAAGAGTTCCCTAACATGACCGCGCCGGTGCTCGACGATGTGAGCATGACGATCGAGTCGGGTGAAATCGTTGCACTACGGGGACCATCCGGGTCGGGAAAGTCGACTCTGCTGAACATCATCGGATGCCTCGACGGGCCCACGCGCGGGACCTACTGGCTCGGAGGACGTGATGTCTCCACGCTGAACCGGAGGGAGCGAGCGTGGGTGCGCCTTCACTACATCGGTTTCGTCTTCCAGTCCTTTCACCTGATCTCGGACAACACCGTCCTCGAGAACGTCACCTTGCCCCTCTACTACGCGGGCTTGGATCGGACCGAGCGCGAAGCGCGCGCGGTCGAGCTGCTAGAGCGCGTCGGGTTGGGGCATCGATTGAATCACAGGCCTGCACAGCTTTCCGGGGGAGAGAAGCAGCGCGTTGCGATCGCACGGTCCGTCGCTGCCCAACCTCGATTGCTTCTCGCTGACGAGCCCACCGGTGCCCTCGACACGAAGACCGGCAACGAGGTCATGGACTTGCTTCTCGAGATGCACGCTGCGCGATCATTCACTCTGATCATCGTTACGCACGATCCCGAGGTTGCAGAGTTCTGTCACCGCCAGATCTTCTTGCGCGACGGAAAGATCGTCACCGGCGGGAGCAGCCATGCGGCGAACGCGTAGCGAAGTCGTCGGGCGCGCCGTCCGGACGGCGATTCGCAACCCCGGCCGGAGCATCCTCACGATGCTCGGGTTGGCGATTGGGGTAGGAGCGTTCATCGCGATGGTGAGCTTTGGCACCGGTGCGCGCACTTCGGTCATGCAGCAGTTCGAGATCTTGGGAACCCGCGTCGTCTACGTCTGGGGCAACATGCGGCGGCGCAATTTCAGCGGCAGCTCGAAGCCCTTGAGCGATGCTGACGTCGAGGCTCTGCGGCGCGATGGAATGACGATCGAGCGTGTCGTGCCGCGGATCACGGAAGCGCACGCCGTCACATCCACCTATGCGACCTATTCCACGAAGGTCACAGGCACCATGCCGGGCTTCGTCGACATCCGCGAATGGCCGATGTTGATGGGGGGCATGTTTGACGACACGGACGTTCAGCAACGAGCCAAAGTCGCCGTCATCGGCACGACGACCGCACGCGAGCTCTTCAGAGGAGCCGATCCCATCGGCCAGACCATCACGATCGGCTCCAACCTCCCGTGCCGGATCATCGGCGTGCTGGTCTCGAAAGGCGAGCGGACGACCGGCGAGGACATGGACGATAACATCCTGATACCCGCGACGACGTATGAAGCCTTTATCGGCATGCCGATCGGCTACCACGAGCTCATGGTGCAAGTGCGAGATATCGAGCTGTTGGAGACGGCGATGCTGGAGTTCGTCCCTATCATGCGTCGTTCCCACCGGCTGTCCGATGCGGAGCCGGACGACTTCAGGTTGGGGAGTCCAGCGCAACAAGCAGAGGTCGCGAGATTCGTCTCCAACATTCTAACCGGTTTGTTGGTGTCAATCGCCGCCGTGTCGCTCCTGGTCGGCGGCATCGGGGTAATGAACATTCAACTGGTGTCGGTCGCCGAGCGTACCAAAGAGATCGGTGTTCGCTCGGCGATCGGTGCATCCCCGAGGCAGATCCTGGTGCAGTTTCTGTCGGAGGCCGTAGTGCTCTCGTTTACGGGATCGATGATAGGCGTGTTCATCGGATGGCTTGCGTCGTTCTTGATGGCACAAGCTATGGCTTGGTCGAGCGGTCTGTCCGTGCTGACGATGGTCGGCGCGGCCGCGTTCGGTACCAGTGTCGGTGTGGCCTTTGGGTACCTCCCGGCCCGGCGCGCAGCGCAGCTCGAGCCCATCGAGGCGCTGCGCCATGAATGAGGTGGAACATGAATGTGGTCTGCAATTGGAAGGGCCAAGCAACGACCGTGGTGGTCGTGCTGGCCGCGCTGCTCGCACCAGCGGGCGCGTCGGCTGAAGTTGTCACGCTTGAAGAGCTCGAAGAGCTCGCGCTGCAAAACCAAGCGCGCTGGGATGCGGTGGAGGCGAGATCCGTTCAGGCGGGTGCCGACGTCGATGCCGCGAGAGCGGGCAAGATGCCGACGTTTTGGTTGAATGTCTCGGGCGTGGTTGCGCCGGGCTCTGACATCGAGAGGGTCCAAACCATCGATGGCCGTGAAGTCAATGTCCGGGCGTCGCCGACTGTTGGAGAGCGCACGGCGTTTCGGCCTAACATTCGGTATGAGGGTACAATCGACATGCGCGCACCGCTCTATGACGGTCAAACCAGGGCTGCGATCAAGGCGGCCGAAGCGTATCGAGCAGCGGCGCAGGCAAGCTCCGGCGCATCCCGCGAGATGGTGCTTGCCATGGTGCGCACGTCCTACCTCGATTGGACCGCCAACCACTTGATGCACGGCCTTGCGGCAACCTCCGCAGCAGAGGCAAAGGCTCAGCGGGAGCGGATCGCGGCCCGGGTCGCGGACGGCGATCGCCCAGGATCCGAACTGGACGCCGCGCGCTACGAGGAACTGCAAGCTGAGCTCGTGGCGGCAAATGCGCTGGCGAAAACCGTCGCCGCCAAGCGCCTCTTGGAATCCGCAGTCGGTACTGAGCTGTCTCCCCAGGCAGAGCCCGACACCCAGCTTCTGGAAATCGACTCGAGCGATTCGGGTACAGATGCCGGGTGGAAGGCCGAAGCTCTCGAGCGTCAACGGGATGCGGCTCGCCAAGAGGCCCAGATGTATCGCAAGGGCCGAGTGCCGGTGCTTGCAGTCATCGGCCAGACAGGCGTTGCCGGGGTCAACGAACGGGTGTTTCCGATGTATCGTCTAGGCCTCAACCTTGCGGTTCCCCTCTGGGATGGAGGCAGGGCCGTTGCGATGGCCCATTCTGCGGACGCCCAAGCGAGCGAGCTAGACGCGCGGGCCCGCGAAGCGCATCTCGCGCGCAACGATCGCCGACAGCAGGCACTTCTCGATCGCCAGCATGCCGAGGAGCAGCTCGCTCTCGTAGACAGCCTGGTTGCGGTCTCGGAAAAGCGTGTGGGACAAGCGCAAACCAGCTACGATCTCGGCGCCAGCGTCCTCGAAGCCGTCGCCGATGCCCGCGCCGAGCTCCGCGATGCCCAGTCGCGTCGGGTTCAGATCCAAGTGGCCCGCACAGACGCCGTTCTTCGACTGAAGGGCAAAGACTAATCTAGTAGCGAAGGACGTATTCCACCCAGAGCCAGTGCTCGGGATTGGGCACACGTGCGAAAGTCGACTCACGGTGATCGAGGAACACGCGAAAATCGTAGCGCACTCGCAGCATGTCACGCTCCCGCACCGTCAACGCAGCGTCCAGATACGCCCATAGCGCTTGCGGGAGTCTATGATTGTCCCAGATGTCCTCGAAGTCGTAGCGCACACGGAGCCGAACGCGGAGAATGTCGATGGGCCGGGTGGTCACGTTCAGGATCGCAGCGACGTCTTGCTGAAAGCGCAAGCCGCCCAGTCTTGTGCCGACCCAACGATGCTGAAACTGACCCGAAAGCGTGAGCCGGCGAATCGGCTCGTAGGCGAGCCGCGTCGCGAGGAGAAACCGCTGCACGCCGCTGTTGCGGTACTCAGTCCACAACGCCCAAACCCACGATGGCGCGATCTGGATGTCGGCGCGGCCGAACACCAGACCGTTGAGCGATCTGGACGACAGTTGATGCCATCCATCGGCTACCGTACGCAGGCCGACGTGGGGCCCGAGCTGGGTCGTCGCGCGAAGGCGAAGCCCCGCCTCGTCTCTCGCCCGCAGTCCGTCGAGCTCGTCAGGTGCCGAGACGGGGCGCGCGTAGGGGTTGACATAACTCGAGCCGTAGTAGCGTGCGGAGATATCGAGCTCAGCGGTCGGAAGGGTCGTCACGCTCCGCACGATCGCTCCGTAGCCGCCTCCGCCTCCGGCCTGCGCATCGAAGCTCCGCGCTACTTCGGCGAAGAGGTCGTGTGCGCCAAACCCGACGGCGGCGTCCACCCCGACCGCTCCGAAGGGCCCCCCAAACGGTTTGCGCGAAAACTCCTGGAATCCGAGCTCAGCTCCTTCGACCAGCCATCGCGGCATCGAGCCATAACCGGTGAGTCCGACGTGCGCACGGTCGCTCCAGAAGTAGCTCACGTTCGCGCCAGCCAGCCCTTCCGCATACATCGCGGGTAAGGTTGCAAACGTAGCCGTGCTCGCTGGCGCAGTCGGATCGCCGGTCGGCACGTAAACCGGAGGCGCCCCGCATGCCGGGTCCTCATCCCGCCGCGGATCGTCGCATGCCCGCGTGTCGACGAGCTCGATCTGCGGGATGCGATGCACCTGATACGACCCCCATAGGTAGGCTTGAAGCCATCCTTGCCCCACCGAAAGCTCCTTCAACCCCACTGCGACGCCCGCCAATCGATTCGTCCACCCGTAGTCGGGTGTGACTCGCCTCACCCGCCCGTTCGGACACGGCGACTCCGGCAACTCTCCCGCCGACCGCTTGCACCCAAGCCCGAGCTCGTTGTCCCGCCGAAGCTCATAGTCCCCAAAGAATCCGTTGGGCGTGATCTGGTCCGTCACATCGAACGTCAGCCGTTGCCCGAAGCCGACACGATACGTTCCGCCGATGACCTCCCATTTGTCGTCTTCCCACTCGATATAGAGCTTGGGCACCTCAAAACGAACGCGCTCGGATTCGGCGAGAAGAGCGGCCCGGCCCGGGTCCCACCGCACACGACGCAATCCGTTTCGGGTGAGAGCGCCGGCGACCCCCATGTCCAAGTTGCGAAGCGTCTTGATGCGCGCTTGCACCGCCATAGCCGGCGGTAGCCGGTCGTATCGACCGCTCCATCGTCCCTGGATCCGCACGAACCCGTTGGTGTGCGACTTCGGTGCATCCGGGGCACGGACGACCACAAACGCACGTAGCGAGCTCACCAGCGTGGCCTCGAGCACACCGGCGGCGACGAGGTCCCCTAGTCCGTGAATCACTCCAGCTTCTTCGCGATAGGCGAGGATCCGATCGACCTGCCCGTAGTCGAGATTCGGGAGTAAATACAGCCGTTGCCGATCGGCCCGATTCAGCTCCACGCGCGTTTGATGAAGAAGTAGCAACGCGTCGAACGACGATTCCGAGATCTGCTCCGTCACCAACAGGTCATAGAGGTCTTCCTCGATTTCGATGTCGATGAAGACCTCGTACTGGACTGCCGATACGGTGCGTGGCGCGAAGTTGAGGAGACACGCGCAGACGACCACACGCTTCAGAAGCACCTTGGGTTCGCGGAGCCAGGCGTCCCCAAGTCACCCTCGCCGTAGGCCTGCACCGCCCCGCAGACGTTGCCGAGCTCGTCGACTTGGGTCGCCACGCCTGCCATCGAGCGCTCGTAGGCCACCGAGTCGAGAACCTGACCATCAATGCTCAGCGTGATGGCCTCGTCGCTGTTGTTCAGCGAAAGGAAGAGATCGGCATCGACCCCCTCGATCCCCCCGTTTTCTAAGGGATTCGCGTTGCGCGCAAAGATGACGTGGGCGCCGGCGCTGACCCTCAAACAGTGTTCGCTCGCTATCTCCGTCGCGCTGGACGTGAGATCCGACAGCAGCAAGCCGTTCAAGTCTACCGCGGCGGCGAAACGGATTTCCACCCACTCCCCCTCGCGGTTCCCGACTGACGACGGGTTCGCCATCCATTCCGTGATGCTCGCATCGTCAGCGTCCGGACTGACGATGTCGCGCGGCACGCCGCTGTCGAAACACATGCCGGGGCCCAGAACCGGTGGACAGATCGGGTTCGCACTGCCCGGTGTCCCGAAGTTGTCATCGAGGTACTCATCCTGCGGCCGCGCCAAGCAGACAGCTCCGCTCGGGTCGATCTGCCAAGCGATCCCCTCGACCGTGCCGTCGTAGTCCGCTCGATCGAGCACAGCCCCCTCGACCCCGGCCACGATGCTGCGCTCCCCCGAGTTGCCCAAACTAAACTCGAGCTCCGCATCGACGCGGGGAGCCGCCGCCGGACTCGCTCCGAAGACGACCCGTGTCCCCGCGTCGACCGGAAAGCAGTCTTCTTGGTCGACGACCGCCTTCAATGCGTCGGGGGCCGGCCCAAGTTGAAACCCGTTGAGGTCCGCTTCTGCGTCGAACCGCGCCTCGACCCACTCGAAGTCCGCGTCTGCCCCTTCCGGATTGGCCATCCACTCGGTGATCTGCACCTCACCGGGTACAGGCGCTTGGATCGCGCGGCTAGACCCACCTTCGAGGCACATGCCTTCCAATCGCAGGACCTCGCACGGGCTGTTGGTGGCCCCTGGCGTCCCGAAATTGTTCGCGGAAACCTCGTTGACCCCTTCTGGCGTGGCGCACCAATGACCCGCTTCGTCGTTCAGCTCGTGATCCGGCGCAAGCCGTCCGTCGAGCTCTAGCGCGCGGCCGTCGACCGTCCGCTCGTAGCTCATCTGATCGATGAGCATCTCGCCGCAGCGAATCGAAACGACCCCATCGGAGTTGCGGAGGCTTCCCAGCGTCTTGCCGTAACTGTAGTCCACATGCGCTGGCATCGAATCGACCGGCGCGTTTCCCACGACGAAATAGTCTCGACCTTCGATAGACGCACCGATGAATCGATGAGCCTTCGGACTTGCGCCATCAGCCCTGCTTGCGGCGAGCATCAAACCATCGAGCGCGAGCAAGCCTCCGGTCGCGTTGAACACCTCGATGTACTCACCCTCCCCATCACTTCCATCGGGATTGGCGTGCACTTCAGTGACAACCAGGTCGCCCGGCGCGACGTCATCACAAACGGTATCCGCGACAACCGTCTCACGCCCGCAACCGTTGAGCACCGACACCAAGCACGCAAACCCGCACACCCGACTCCAAACACCCGCCATCTCGACCTCCCGTCGCTGTGGTTTCGGGGGTTATCGGACAGCGCGTCGCGCGGTTTCGTTCGGTCCGCTACTCGGCGGCGCGGTCCGCGTCGCCGGGCCAAGGCAGCTTGGCAAGCAGGACCTGCGTCGGCTCCTTCACGACGATTTGGAGCGTCCGGTAGTTGCCCTTTTCGTAGCGTTCTACGGCGCCTCGGACCGTCACGGGCTCTCGTTTGTAGCGGTCGATCCCGCTTTGCTCGAAGACGTCCCTATCAAAGAAGATGACCGGGAACCCGCTCCCGCGCTGCCTTGCCAACGAGACACGCACGAGCCCTTTGAAGTGCTGGACCTTGTCGACCGTCGACAGGATCGTCACCTCTTGGCCAAGCTTCTCCTCCAGTTGAGCGGGCGCGTCCCAGTGTGTCAGCTGGATGTAGTCGGCGCGACGATTCGCCTCGTGCTCGAATCCGCGAATGAAGTCGGCTCGCGCGTTCCACCAGGCCTTGCGTTCGTCGTAGTCGCCGTACCCTTGCGCGTCTGGATTCCAAATGCCGCGCTTTGCCCGGCGTGCTTCGGCCTCTGCATGGGTCAGCTGATTGTGGAAGCGATGCGAGTATCCATACTTTGTGAAGTACGGGCTCATTCCCGCGCGCACGCATTCCACGTTGTAGCTAATCCACCGCCGGTTCTTCTTGACGAACGCGTACGCGAGCAGGCGTCCGTAGTGCCCCCGGATCTCTTTCGGGTCATCGCGCTCGAGCCGCACCAGCTCTGAGCCTTCGAAAAATGCTTTGGCGAACTCGGTAGCTTCTTCCCCCATTGGCGTCCCCGCCTTTTGTGGGCGGGGACCGTCACCACGCTTCTTCTCCAGGTACCGATCGAAATCCCTTGCAGCAGCCGCTCGGTCAGCCTTGCCGCGCAGCTTTTCCTCTGTGTCGATCGACAGCAATCGAATCGAGCCATCGACGCCCACGACCCGAACCGTGTCTCCATCGATAACGGGGTTGTCGGCCAGCCTGTACTCCCCGATCAGCAGGCCTTCGTGTTCGGCCTCGTTTTGGGGTGGCGGAGTAGACTCGGTCCCGCGTTCGGCATCCCCGGTATACGCCTCGGCGGCGTCGACGTGGTGAATTGGTGCCTCGGCCGTCGCACCCCGGTCACAGCCCGTGATCGCCGCAAGGATGCAAGCCCCCGCCACCCAGATGCCACCCCACATTCGCATCAACCGTAACCTATTCAATTTGACCGTCGCCCGCTACCGCTCACACGAGAATCATCATGAGCAGTCCGAATACCGACCCCGTTGATGCCTGCGCCGCCCGCGAGGCAGGCGCATTACTCGCCGAGCGGGTGCCGATGAGCGAAGTGAACACCGCGCTCGATCGATTGCGGCGCAACGACGTACGTTACCGTTTCGTGCTCAGCCGAGATTGAGATGGTTACTCGTCGTCGCTCGAATCGACACCTGCAAGACGTCGAGCGAGCCCCTTCTTGAAGTCGAGCCCCATCTGTCGGCCGATTTGGACCCGCTGCGCCTGCGGCGATCCCGCCCCGTGCAACGATTCAGTCAGATAGCCAACCGCGTTGCGGCCCATCGTCATGTTCTCGATCAACCGCAGGATACGAATGCGCGATTCGGTCGGCACGTCGGCGCGGCCCTTGAGATACTTGTCGAGCAGTGCACCAAGCTCGGGATGCTTCAGTTCCTTCTCGGACGGCGCCGTGCTCACCAGGCCACCGGCCAAGTCCTGCGCGATGCGTCCCATTTCGAAGGGCATCTTGGTGACATGGTGCTTGCAGACGTTCGCCAGCATGTCGTCGTTCAAGTAACAGCCTGACTTGGTTGCGCGCGCCTGGTGGGAAGACGCGATTCCGGCGGCGTACATCGTCTCGTTGAGATGAGTCATCTGCACGAGCTTGTCTTTGATGTGGGACGCTTTGTCGACGCCGTTGTCTTCGGCTGCTTGCGCCGCGGCGCCGATCAACACGTCGCCCACGCCTGTCTTGCA
>CALJYC010000276.1 GCA_937984275.1 uncultured bacterium
GATCGCCGTCGCAAGAATCGCTTCGACCGTCCCGATCTCGCCATCGGTGAGAAACGCGAGAAGCCCACCGAAAGCGATAGACGGCGCTAGACACGCGAAGAACAAGAACAGGATTGTCGCGAGCCCCTTGACGTTGAATCCATCGATGAGATCGCTCGCGTAGAAAGGCCGCTTTCGTCGAACGTCCGCAACGAGCCCCGAGGCGAACCCCGTTGCGAGTGGTGGGACGCTGGGATACGTCGGCACCAGCGAGGGCCTTCGCTCATCGGGCGGCGCTTCGACGTATTCCAAATAGAGCTGGTACGTCGCGAGCACTTGCATCGGGTCGTTGGCACCGATGATCGACGCGCTAAACCGCTCGTCATGCAACATCCAACCGAAGGGCTCGAGATCCTCGTTGGGCGGAGTCGATGTGCCGTACGGCGCGACGATCAACCAAACATAGTGAACCTTTTCATGGTCGCTCGCGCGAACCCCTTCGGGCACGCGTATCAGGGCGCAACGGTACGCGTCCCCGTTCTGCGCTTCGTAGCGCACACGCAAAACGCCCACCCCGCCGCCGAGGTCGTGAAGCTCTCCCTCGCCCCGCTCGGCAAGTGTGTTTTGGATCGCCTGGCGTTGGCGGTCGCTGAGCTTACGCAAGCGAACGAGCTCGCCCACTGCCTGCTGGACCAAACCCTGCAGATCGCTGGCAGCCAGGTCGAGTAAGATCTCGCTGTCGTGAAGACGCTTCTGCAAGCCCATCCCAATCGAAGTAAAGGAGGGTCCTCGATCTCGGCACCAATGGGAAGGGCGAACTGCAGGAGTGGAAGCCAAACGGGCGAGAACTAGTGTGCGAGAGATTTTCGTTTGTGGTCGAGCGCCCCCGCAGGGAGCGACTGAGAGGTACGTCCGTACCTCGCAGGGAGCGAGTGAGGAGGTAAGCCGACCACAAGCGAAAAGATCCGCACACTAGGCGCCGATGCAGCGCCGGACGACCTGCATCAAGGTCTGCGTTCCCCAGGCCAACCCGTCGACGGGGATTCGCTCGTTGTGCCCGTGGAACATGTCGGCGAACCGCAGCGTGGGCGGGAGCATGACCGGGGCGAAGCCATACCACTTGGACCCGATCGACGTGAACGCTTTGGCGTCGGTGAATCCTTGCAAGGTAAACGGCACCATCGGAGCGTCGGGCGCGCGCTCGCCCATGACTTCGTGAATCAGCGAGTACAGAGATGACTCTTTCGGCTCGGTGACGACTGGCGGTAACGAGTGCATTACCTCGAGCTCGATGTCTGCGCCCAACACGTCGCGCAGCTCTCGCATGAAGTCATCCTTGGTCTGCCCTGGCAGGATGCGACCGTCGATCTCGGCCTCGGCGAAACCGGGGATGACGTTGGTCTTGTTGCCCGCGCGGAGCACGGTGGGCGACGCGGTATTGCCGAGTAGCGCGCGAAACGCGCGCCTGACCGATGGGTCGGGAATCAGGCTCAGCATCGCAGGCCCTAGCGCCGGGCTGCTCAGCATCTTGATCAGCGGCCGCATGGGTGCGGGCAGGTGAGACGCCAACGCTCCAATGAACCCTTGAACGGGCTCTGACGAGTGGCGCGGCAGGCCCCGCTTCCCCAAGCGCGCGATCGCCTCGCTCAACTGAACCACGGCGGAGTCCTCGCGCGGCATCGAGCCGTGGCCTGGTTCCCCCGTGGCGCGAGCGCGCACCCAACACACACCCTTTTCGGCGACCTGCACCGTGAAGAAGCTCCTGCCGGCAACCTGGATGTTGAAGCCCCCACCCTCCCCGATCGCAAACTCGCTCCGGACGAGGTCGGTGTGATTCTCGCAAAGCCAGAGCGAACCGTGGCGGCATCCCGCTTCTTCGTCGGCCACCCCCGCAAAGATGAGATCGCGCTGCGGTCTCACCCCTTCCCGTGCGAGTCGAGTGATGATGGCGACCGACATCGCTGCCATGTTCTTCATGTCGATGGCACCACGGCCCCACAAGCAACCGTCGTGCACCTCGCCGCAAAACGGCGGATGGTCCCAGGCAGAGGGGTCCGCCTCGACGACATCGAGGTGTGCGGTGAGAAGAAGTGGCGGCTTGTCCCCAGTTCCACGAAGCCGGGCAACGACGTTGCCACGCCCGGGAGCGCTCTGTAACAACACCGGATCCAAACCCGCACTGCTCAGCTCGTCGGCGAGGAGCTCCGCCGCAGGCAACTCGTTCCCTGGCGGGTTGGTCGTGTCGATGCGGAGCAGTTGTTGGCAAAGCCGAAACGCATGGTCCGCCAGCTCCGGGTCACCCTCGGTCATGGCTTGCTACTCGTCTTTACTAGAAGCGGCCTTCTTTTTGCTGATTTTCTTCGCGTGCGCCGTTTTCCGCGGCTTCCATCGGGACGATGCAACTTGATCGAGTCTCTACATTGCCTCAGGGTCATCGCCTAGATGAGCCTGTTTGAACAGCTCGGTGGGGAGCCAACGCTGCGAGCGATCATCGATGATTTCGTCGACCGATGCTTCGACGACATGATGATCGGCTTCCTGTTCACCCGCGCGGAACGCAGCCGAATCAAGAGCTTCGAATACGAGCACGCGGCAAATCATCTCGGGGCACCGATCGAGTACAGCGGCCGCGCGCTGGACGAAGCTCACGGACCGCATCGCATCTTCGGCGGTCAGTTCGATCGACGGCGGCAGATCTTGATCGAGACCCTGCGCGATCACCACGCGCCGGATGAGGTGGTCGATGCGTGGATCTCCCACCAGGACTCGCTCCGCGCGTTGATCACCAAAGATCCGGATTCGAACTGTCGAGGCTGATCATGGCGGAGACGATCCAAGGGCTCGTTGTTCGATCGACCGCCGGATTCGTCGATGTCCGCATCGATGGAGAGGTCATCCAAGCTCGAATCCGCGGCAGGCTCAAAAACACACCACGAACGACAGACCTGTGCGTCATCGGCGACCGCGTGATGGTGTCGCGACCCGACGAGTTGAGCTTCGTCGTCGTAGAGGTCCTCCCACGGGCGAGTCGCTTCTCCAGGCGCCAGCCCGGGAGGGGCCCCAACAAAGAGGACGTGCTGGTCGCAAACCTCGATCAACTCTTGATCACGTTCTGCTACGGGCGGCCTGTGCTCAAGACGCGCCTCCTCGATCGCTTCCTTGTGATCGCCGAGCACCAGCACATTCAACCGGTCATCGTCATGAACAAGGCGGATCTCCGCGAACCCGGCGACCCAAGTTGGCAGAAGGCCTACGAGTCGATCGGATACCGCGTCCTGACCGTGAGCGCGGGGACAGGCGAAGGGATGGACACCTTGGCGGCGGCGCTGCAAGACAAGATCTCGGCGTTCGTCGGCCCGTCGGGCGTAGGCAAGAGCAGCCTGATCAACCGCATTGTCCCTGGCCTCGAGCTAAACATCGCGAGCGTCAGCGATCATCACGGCAAAGGCCGACACACGACGCGCGTCGCCTCGCTGCATGCCCTTCCCAAGGGAGGATTCCTCGCCGACACGCCGGGGATCCGAGAGCTCGCTACATGGGCGCTGCCCATCGAGCACCTCGACCGATGCTTCCCCGAGCTCACGACTTACCGTGAGCAGTGTGCCTTTCGAAGTTGCAGTCACACGCACGAGCCCCAGTGCGCCGTACTTGATGCCGTGAGCGCGGGAGACGTCGATCGCGAACGATACGAAAGCTATGTTCGATTGCGCGAGGAAGCGAGCGCCTAGCGCTTGGCCTTGCTCAGGTCGAAGCGCGCGCGCGCGACGCCATCCGACTTGACCTTGACCTGGCGACTGACCCTGCGGCCGTCGCTGAGCTCGAAGTCGAACGTCACACGCCCAAGTGGCGCATAGACCGTCTCCATCGGCGTCCGCCCAATCAGATCGCCAGCCATGTAGACATCCGACGGGGGCGTCGTTTCGATGCTTACCCGGCCAAATGCCCCTGGTTTGGCGCCGCCCTGCTTGCCGAGAAGCGGTGCGCTCACGCCGGCGGTCTCGCCATGCGAAACCTCGACCTTGGTTGCCCACGAAGCAAAGCCGGGCGCCTCGACACGGACTCGATATTCACCATGCATCAACCCCGTCAATGCAACGGGCGTGATGCCCTGCTCTTTGCCATCCAAGAAGACGTTGGCGCCGGGGGGCGCAGATGCAACCAAGATGCGTGCCCCGTGCTCGCGTAGGAGCGGATTGTCATCGACGGCAACCTCGGGTGGGCCCTTATCCTCGAAAATGGCCTCGACGCTGCCCATGATGCCCTCGATGCCCTCGATGCTGCCGAGCGCGTCCTTGACGACGTCGGTTTGCTCGTAGGCCACGGCGGTGCCGCCGAGCAGGAGAACGATGAGCAAAGCGACCTGCTTCCAGCCGACGCGAGACGGCTTCTTCGGGCCTACCCGCCCTGTCCTCGGCGCCGCGCGCTTGGGGATCGCTGTGGGAGGGTCCTGCGTCGGGCGCTGACTGACCTGAGGGTTTGCCGCCTCTGCATTGGGCAGAGGCAGTGGCGCGACCACCGGCGAATCAAGCAGATGCCCCAAGTCGAGACCGGCCCCGGCTCCGTCGATCTCGAGCTCGCGAATGGCACCCGGGACTTGCGATACATATGACTTCGACGAAGCCGCAGACGACGACGCGGACGAAGACGACTGATTTGCGTGATGCATATCGAGCGTGATGGACGCGCCAAAGGGGACCGTGTCGACGCGCGGACCGCGCGTGAATTCCTCAGGAAAGACCTTTCTGACGAAGTCGGCAACCTCGCGCTGCGTGGCGAACTGCTGGGTCGACTTGCCGAAGCGTTCCAGCTCATTGGCAAACTCCTCGGCCGTCGCAAAGCGGTCGCCGGCCTCTTTGGCGAGCGCCTTCTGAAGAATCTGATCGAGCTCGTCGGGCACGTCGGGAAGGCGCTCTTTGAGCGACGGCACCGGATCCATGATGACCGCCCGCATGGTCGCGGCTTCGGTCTGACGCCGGTAAAGAGACCGCCCGGTGAGCGCCTCAAAGAGGCAAACGCCCAGCGCGAAGATGTCCAGGCGATGGTCGGACTGACCCGCCGTGCATTGCTCGGGCGCCATGTAGGCGAACTTACCCTTGACCACTCCGGCTTGAGTCTTGTGCGCGCGGTGGTCCGCTTTGGCAATCCCGAAGTCGAGGAGCTTCACCGCGCCGGTATAAGCGATCATCACATTGTGCGGCGACACGTCACGGTGAACGATATTGAAAGGTTCACCATGCTCGTCGTTCGCGATGTGTGCGTAGTGAAGCGCCCGCGCCACGTCGACGCCGATGCGGATTGCGACTGGCAGTCCCACACCTCCGGACTTACGCGCCTTACGAATCAAGCGCCCCAGTGGCACTCCATTGATCCATTCCATCACGATGAAGTGCGATCCTTCGTCCGCACCGAACTGATGGAATTGGCAGATGTTCGGATGCTTGAGTTGCATCCCGATTCGCGCCTCGTCGAGGAACATCTGAACGAAGTCGTTATCCTGCTCGAAGTGCGGAAGAATCCGCTTCACCACTAGATAGCGATGGTCGCCGTCCGTGCCGGCGTGACGCGTGAGAAGAATTTCGGCCATGCCACCGAGCGCGAGGCGCCCAAGCACGTCGTACCCGGCGAACTTTCCGAGAACCGGAAGGTCGACTGGCGGCGCGGGTATGTCGCTGGCTACGGCTTCTTGCGTCACTTCGTCCTATTCCCCCCCAAAGGGAAAGTGTCACAGAGCACAGCATAGCGGCTCGACGCAGCCCTCGCCTACTTAGGAAGGCGAAAACCTGGGCAAAACTGGCGAGATGTGGGTTTTCTCACAAAATGCGTTCGGTGCGGCCGAGCTCGCGGCACATGTTCTTCTGGTGCGCTTCGAGCGTGCCTCCGCCGATCTCGAGGAGCTTGGCGTCCCGCCAGAGCCGCTCCACGGCGTATTCGGCGACGTAGCCATAGCCGCCCAGCACCTGGATCGCCCGGTCAGCAACGTCCTTCCCCATGGTCGAGGTGAACAGCTTCACACCATCGGAGTCGAGTCGATGGCCGGGAGTGTCCAAGCTCATCGTCGAGGCCGTGTAATAGGTATATGCCCGGCCTGCCATGTACTCCGCGTACGATTGCGAGATGTAGCGCTGAATCTGGCCGAACTCGCGCAGCGGCTTGCCAAACGAAGTCCGCTCGTTCGCGTAGCGGTTCATAACCTCGATCGACCGGCGCGCGATCCCCAGGCTCATCCCGGCGAGAGTAACGCGTTCGAGCTCGAGATTGCGCATCATGTGGAGTGTCGCTGCGCCCTCAGAGCCCACGAGGTTCTCCACAGGAACCTGGCAATCCTCGAACACGAGCTCTGCCGTCGTCGACGCGCGCATCCCCAACTTGCCCTTGATTTTCTGGCCGAGGCTGAAACCGGCGAAACCCTTTTCCACGATGAACATCGATAGCTGGTTGCGGGGACTGCCTGCCACGCGCGCGTACACGAGGAACGTATCGCCGAGCTCGGTGTCGTTCACCGCACCATTGGTGATCCACATCTTGGCGCCGTTGAGCACGTAGACGTCGCCTTTGCGGACCGCCGTAGTCTGCATCCCGAGCACGTCCGTGCCCGCCCCAGGCTCGCTCATGCACATCCCGCAAACCTTCTGGCCCGTGCACGCGTCCGGCAGGTACTTGCTCCGCTGCTCGTCGCTCCCGTTGATCTGCAGGTTGTTGGCGAAGAGCATCGAGTGCGCGAGGTACGCCAACGCGAACCCGGGGTCGGCTGCCGAAAGCTCCTCGTGCGCGATCACCGCGGCGACGGGATCCAGGCTCGCGCCGCCGAAACGCTCCTCGACGGTGATCCCCAGAAGGCCGAGCTCACCGAGCTTGCGAAAAAGCTCGATGTTGAACCGCTCCTGATGGTCCGACGCCTCGGCTTGCGGGTCGACTTCTCTTTCGGTGAACGAACGGACGAGCTCCCGAAGCGCGCGATGCTCCGGAGATGGATTGAAGAGATCAGTCACCGGGCGGGCCTAACATGCGAGCCCCTCGATCGGAAGCCGAGCCCCGGAAGGATATGTCCGAAAGCGGACCGCTCAGGCCGCGTCGGCGACGGGCGAGCTCGTCAAAATGCTGGTGACGATCGCGCGCGAAGCGGTAGCCGTAGCCCGGTCGAGATCGCTGACTCGGCCGTCGAGATAGGCCTCCGCCAGCCCGAAGATGACGCTGACGAGCAACTCGGCGTGGAGCGCGGCATCGGAGGTCGCGACGTCAGGCCTGACCTGCACGACGATCTGGCGCATCCGCTCCCTGAGGCTTCCGGTGAGCACGCTCCAACGCCGGCCCAGCGCGGAGGTTTGATCCCGGCGATTGCTGAGGAAGACCTCGGCCACCTTGCGGTCACGGACGAGCGAGCGCGTGCACTTGCGCACGGCTTCTTGGAGCACGTCGGCGGCTCGATCGAGCTCGGCGGATGCCTCCGGGTTGAGACCCGGGCTGAGCTCCTGCGCGACCCATTCAGCCACCTGTTCGAGCGCCTGATCCATGCTTCGGAAGTGCACGTAAAAGGTTGGTTGTGCCACCCCAGCGAGCTCTGCCACTCGTCCGGTCGTCAGGGTGCCGTGTCCGTACCGCTGGATCGTTTTGAGAACCGCCTGAAGCAGGCGATGCCGCGTGCGTTCCTTGTTGATTTGGCGTGACATGCGACTCGTGTAGCAGTCGATCCCACCTCGTTCCATCGAAAGTTGGGCGGTAACCATGCTAATTACGCAAAAGAGACAAAGGTACACTCGGGCAAGCGCAGAAATTGCGCTCGAGTCATCATGAGCAAGCAGGCGCAGCCACACACAGAGACGAACGCAAACACGGGTTTTGCACCGGGTTGGTACATCGTCGCGGCCAGCAAAGACGTAGGAATGAATCCCAAGCCGTCTTTGTTGAACGGTTTACCGATCGTTACATTTCGCGACTCGAGTGGACAAAGTGTCGCACTACTCGATCGCTGCGCTCACCGTAACGCGCCGCTCTCCGCGGGACGTGTCATCGGCGGGAACATCCAATGCCATTACCACGGATGGGAGTTCGACCGCGCCGGTGCATGCAAAGCGGTCCCGGGTTTGTGCGGCGAGCCCGACCACCCCGCGCGCCGTGTTCCGTCGTTCGCTTGCCGTGATTCGCAGGGCTGGGTGTGGGTTTACTCCGAAGCCAATGTCGACCCCGATTCGGCGCCCTATGAGATTCCATGCGCGGATCAGGCACAATACCTCACGATTCGCGAACGGCTCGAAATGCCCGGACCGCTCGATGCCGTCGCAGAAAACGCGTTGGACGTTCCGCACACGGCCTTCGTGCACGCCGGCCTCTTCCGCAAGAACAGTGATCGACAAGAGATCGAGGTCGTCATTCGAACACTGGCCGGCGGCGTCGAAGCCCAGTTCATCGGAGAGCAACGTCCCGAAGGTTTGGCGGGCCGCATCCTGGCGCCGCACGGCGGCGAAGTGCTTCACTGGGACCGGTTCATCCTCCCGTGTATCGCGCAGGTAGAGTATCGACTGAGTGACCGCAGCCACATCATCGCCACTACCGCGCTGACGCCGCGAACGCCGACCGTCACGGACATGTTCGCCACAGTGGTTGTAAAGGCCCCCATCCCGAACGTGTTCTTGCGAACGGTCGTCAAGCCGGTGGCCATGCGGATCTTGCGGCAGGACATGGAAATCCTAAGACGCCAAACCGAACAGGTGGCGCGCTTCGGCGCCGAAGAGTTTGCATCCACCGAAATCGACGTCCTCGGGCTCCGCATCAAGAAGCTTCTTCGCGAAGCCTCTAGCGGAAAGGCCAGCCCCCCTCAGGAAGAGCGCCGGATCAAAATGCTGGTTTGACGTCGATTGGTGTACCCTCGTAGGCCATGGGGTCAGAGAACAACGGAGACTCGACCTATCTGATCAAGAACCCGCCCTCGGACCGCGTCGAGGCGCCGACTCCCAGTGACGTTCCAGAGTCCGAGCCCCCGGGTTCCGAGCCGTTTGGCTCCGAGCCTCCTGGTGGCCGTTGGCGTACCTCCAATCCGCCGCCTGGAGAGAGTCTCGACGCGAAATGGTGGCCCGACCGCGAGCTCGGCAAGGCGTTTCGCCGGTGGACCGGAATCCCGCCAGCGCGAGGCGACCACGCCCGAGCGGTGGCCATGAAGTTCCTGGTCGAACGATTGAACGTCGGCGAGCTGACCGCCGTGGGAACGGCGCCCAGAACACCATTGCCGGCGATCGAGCCACCAGACTTCGCGGCCCGAGTCCACGCCATGGTCATCCGGCTCGGAATGCACGGCCCAAACGAAGAAGCGCCGGACCACACCGCTCTGCTCGCGCTCGGTGAAGAGGTCCTCCCCGTCTTACGAGACCTCTTTCCCGGCCGGCTCTGGTTCAATCGCTGGGAGCCGCACGTACAGCCTCCCCGGGGCAGAAGCGTGTCGGGGCTTTGCAGAACCCTGGTGGCATTTGGCGACCGAGCCGCGCCTTACATCGGCCAGCTCCTCAAGTCCGAGGAGCCGGAGACTCGCTACTACGCAACGCTGGTCGCGGCCGAGTTGCCGCACCCACTTCTCGTTGAGCCGCTGGCCGCAACCCTGTTCGACGACGACGCGGGCGTCTCGCGGAGCGCGCTCTATGCGCTGGAGGTCTTCCATGAGCAGGAAGGCGTGGAGGGACTCAAGGAGTCGCTGCGTGCTCTAGCCCTCGCGTCAGACACCGACCAGCGGTCGCGACTGCTCGCAATGCGCGCGCTTGCCGTTCTCCGTGATGAGGAGTGCATCGAACCGCTCATTTCTGCGCTGTCGGAGCACAGCGTCCTCGGTGAGGCGGCGTGGCGCGTGCTGCGCATGCTGACTGCGCAAGACTTCGGCGACCGCGAAGCAGATTGGCGCTCTTGGTTTAGCGACAATGGCACGCGTTCGCGTGTCGAGTGGCTCATCGACAGCCTCGATCACGAAGACCCGGAAATTCGTGCGATCGCGAGCCGAGATCTCGTTCGCGCGTCGGCGCAGGACTACGGCTACCGAGTCAACATGCCACGCGACGACCGCAAGGCGATTCGGGAACGCTACCGGCTGTGGTGGTCAGGACGAAACGACTCGGGCTACTAGCGCGTCAGCCGAGCAGCTGCCCTGCAATCGAGGAGGCCTGCTTTCCGTCGACCTGACCCGGAAAGCGCGCCTTCAGCTCTTTCATGACCTGCCCGAGCTCCCTCTTGCTCGACAGGCCGAGCTCCTCGATGATCCCGGCGATCGCCTCGCGAGTTTCGCCTTCGCTGAGCTGCTTCGGGAGGTAGCGCTCGATCACCTCGATTTCCGCTTGCTCCTTGTCGGCGAGATCCTGACGGCCTCCCTCCACGTAGCTCTTGATGCTGTCGCGCCGTGACTTCACCGCGCGGGACAGGACGACGATCTCATCGGGATTGTCGAGCGTCAGGAGCTCGGACTTGATCATGCGAAGGGTATCGCGGGTCACTTCGTCGCGTTCGAGCATGGCCTTTTTGAGGTCGGCGTTGATCTGTTCCAGGAGTGCCATGACCGAAGC